>JAQBTI010000087.1 GCA_027624995.1 Chloroflexota bacterium | reverse complement strand
TGAAAACGTGGGCCTAGTGACTCACCATATATCGGGTGAGGGACGCCGAGGACAGGCTGGGCTCAAGGTCTTCGAGGGACGCCGCCAGTTCGTCGGCGACAGCGCTTTCGAGTTTTTGGAAAGGGAACTCTGATGAACCCCATCCCTTCGGCAAGCTCAGGACAGGCTCAATGGTCCCGCTGAGGGGACTTTGCACAAGAAGTGCCTCGAACTGCGGATTGCCCTTCGACAAGCTCAGGGCGAACGGTGTATTTAGAATTTACGTTCGTGGTGAGCTTGTCGAACCACGGCCCGCCTCGCGACTTTTTTTGTGCAAAGCCCCCTCGGGCGGAAGAGGCAAGTCTCCCGGCCCCCAGTTCCGGTTGACCATCCACTCCTGGCTCAGGCGCGGATAGGCCGCTGACATTTGGGCGAGCGCGTCGTCCGGCACGGGCGCGAAGGTGCCGGTCGCCTCCGCCGCCACCGAGCCGTCCGGGAGCAGGACCCGTCCCTCGGCCTCGACGAATCCGCGCCTCTCGCTCACCTTCTTCGCGACTGCGGTAACCGTCTGACCGACGAGCACCTGACGTCTGAAGCGGACCTCTATTCGGGCGGTCTGGGTCCAACGGCCTTCGACCACCGAGACCCGGCTCATAACCTCGTCGAGTAGGGCCGTGACGACCCCGCCGTGAAGGACTCCCGGAAAGCCCTGATGGTGGTCCGACGGAGTGTAGGAGGTCGTGACGGAATCGCCGACGCGCTTGAACTGGAGACGCAGGCCGCACTCGTTCTTCGGGCCACAGACGAAGCAGAGCCCGTAGTCGGTGTCGTCGTTCAGCGACAGGCCGGGGTTGGAGTCGACCACTTCGCCGCTATCTAAGGACCGACTTCCCGGTGGGCTCCATCCGGGTGATTACGTGGCGGTCCCGGTCGAGGTGCTCCGGAATGCGAGGAGCGATCTCGTTCTTCCAGTAGTCGCTCTCGTAGACCGCCTCGTAGAGCCGCTCCCTTTCCGCCTCGCTGTCGAAGCGACGTATCCATACATACAGGTCATCTTCGTCCTCGCCCACGAAGCTCCCTACGACGACGACGCCCTTGGACGTTTGGAAGGGGATGATCTCCTCTTCCATCATCTTTACCCAGGCCTCTCGCTTGCCTGGCCGTGTCCGGTACTGCCTCAGTTCAAATAGCAAAGTCCCCTCCCTATATCCGGATATCCGGCCGAGGGCGGAGTGGGAAATCAAGCCACCCGATGTCAGGCCGGCGCGATGGTCTTTTGGACCGTCTCTACAAGATACCGCATGTCGAACGGCTTTGACACCAGCCTCTCGACTCTCTGCTCCCGTAGTTGCGCCCGGGTGATGCGGTTGGCTGAGACGACTATTACTGGAATCTTCTCATTCGGTCTGGCCTCACGGAGGTCGGCCAGGAGGTCCCAGCCCGTGCCGTCCGGCAGTTCGATGTCAAGTAGAAGTAGGCGGGGCAAGCTGTCCAGCGCCGTCGCGAGCCCGGTTGCACGGTCGTTGGTGACCATGGCACGGTGTCCCGCGGCCGTCAGAGTCTGCTGAAGCGCTCTGCTGACAATGGGGTCGTCATCGACGATGAGAATATAATGGTCTTCCATTTGCCCCGACCGTCATCCCGTGTGATCTAGGAGTCAAGCTTGGCCTGCAGGTCATGAAGAAGGCGTGAGCGAATGCAAGACACTTGTGAGGAAACAGTGAGGAATTGGGGCTAGCCCACTACCAGGCGATAGCCGAGGCCCGGCTGGGTAAGCAGATAGACGGGGCGGGACGGGTTAGGTTCCAGCTTACGGCGCAATTGCTTGATGAAGGTCCTCAGGTACTCCGTCTCCTCGCCATACTCCGGACCCCAGACCTCCTGCAGGAGCTCGCGGTGGGTCATGATCTTGCCGGCGTTGGCCGCCAGACACCGTAGCAGCTCGTACTCGGTCCGGGTCAAAGGCACCTCCTCGCTTGCGCGAACCAAGGTGCGCTTTGCAAGGTCGATCCGAACGTCTCCCATCTCCACGACGGCCTCTTGAGCCCGCTCGGGCGCGCTCGAACGTTGTGTCCGCCGGATTGCGGAGCGGACCCTGGCCGCCAGCTCGTCCAGTCCGAAGGGTTTGGTCAGATAGTCGTCCGCCCCGAGGTCCAGTGCCCTGACCTTCTGCCTCTCCTCGTCGTTGGCCGACAATATGACGATCGGCCCGTCGTACCACTCTCTCAGCCTGGTCAGTGCCTCGAGGCCGTCCATTACCGGCATGGACAGGTCCAGCAGGATGAGGTCGGGAGGCTTGTTCGATGCCTTGTCCAGGCCCTCCTGCCCGTCTGCCGCCACCTCGGTCGCGTATCCGGCCGTCTGAAGCTGCCTGGACACGAAGGACCTGAGTTTGGGATCGTCGTCGACGATCAGGACTTTTCGTCGGGTGCCTTCTTGCGTCATCTGTCCTCCGGTCGCCCTATCGGTAGAGTGAAGCTGAACGTGGAGCCCTTGCCCACCTCGCTCACGAACCACAGCTCTCCACTGTGCGCCTCGACTATCGCCTTACAGATTGCGAGGCCCAGCCCCGAACCGGGCCGCCCACGACCCCTCTGACTCGTCACGCGATAGAATTTGTCGAATATCTTGTCCTTGTCGGCGTCCGGAACGCCGATACCTCGGTCGACTACCTCCGTCAAGATTATGCCTTCGTCCTCGGGATGCATCCTCGACCTGACCAGTACGTCGGAGCCCTCTGGGGAGTACTTGATCGCATTGCTGAGGAGGTTGGTTAACACCCTGAAGATCTGGTCATAGTCAGCGAAGATCGACGGCAGATCGAGCGGCACGTCGGTAACGATCCGCTGGCCGCCTCCGGCTCTCGATCGCTCTATGTGGCGCACGCACTCCGCCGTGATGTCTGCGAGGTGACATACTTCGGGCTCCAGAGGCATTGAACGCGCTTCGATTCGTGACATATCGAGCAGGTTGGCGACAAGCTCGACCATCCTGTCGGCCTCCTCATCGATCGAGGTCAGGTACTCCAGCGTAGTTGCCGCGTCGGTCGGAGCCTCCTGGATCAGCATCGTGCTCGACAGTCCCTTGATCGTGGAGAGCGGACCTCGAAGGTCGTGGGTGACCATCGATAGAAAGTCTGCCTTGAGTTGCTCAACCTCCAGTCGTGCCGTGATGTCGGTGGTGGTGCCTACGAAGCCGGAGGCCCTATCCTCGCCCGATTCAGAGACCGCCTGGCCGTAGACCCAGCTCGATACTCCATCGGGCCTCAGGAATCGGTACTCCGACCTGAAGACCTTACCTTCTAGAGCGCACTCGTCCCACTCGGCGGACACGCGGTCCCGGTCCTCCGGGTGGAGCGTGCTCATCCAGCCGTCGCCCATGGCCTCGTCGGGGCTGAGACCGGCGATCTCGCACCACCTGTCATTGACGTAGATGCACTTTCCCGCGACGTCGGTCCGGAAGATTCCGACCGGCGCGGCGGCGGCGAGTCCCTCGAACCGCTGCTCGCTTTGGCGCAGTGACGTGAACTGCCGCGCGTTGCGAATCGCCATGGCCGCCTGGGCAGCGAACAGGACCAACAGGTCCTCGTCATCGGATGTGAATTCCTCGTCGTTCTCCTTCGAGGTCAGATAGAGATTCCCAAGGGGCTCGTCTGCGTATCTGACAGGCGCTCCCAGGAAGGTCTTCATCAAGGGGTGATTGGGAGGGAAGCCGGACGACTCGGGATGCTGGGAGATGCCGGCCAGCCTGGCGGGCTTCTGGAGCCGGTGGAGCCAGCCCAGGAGACCGCGCCCTCGGGGGAGGTCCCCGATGCGCTCACGCTCCCCTTCGGTCACGCCGTGGGTCAGGAACTGCAGGATGCCGCCCGCTTCGTCGAAGACGCCCAGGGCCCCGTATCTGGCTGAGGTCAGTTCGCACGCCGCATCCACGATATCTTGAAGGACCGTGGTCGGGTCGAGGCTAGCTGCGACCTGGACCGAGAGTCTGGTGAAGAGCTCGAAGCGGCCTCTGAGCCGGCTTATCTCGGCCTTCAGGTCTTTGACTTCGTCGACCTGCCCACTCTGGACTTTGTTTGCGGCCATCTGCAGCTCCAGGGGTGTCAAGCGACGCCGTCGTTCAATAATGCTAGCGGAAGAATCCTACGCTTGGCAAACCAGGCCACGCCGACGGTCTACACGGATTCCTCACGCCGACCACCGTGATCCTCACACGTTCTTCACGTCACGCGAGAGACACTGGCCATTGAAGTGGGCTCGGGCAGTCAGCCGTGTCGACCGACGTGTGCCCCGAATGCACCCCGCCGGTCGACGCGCAACAGGAGGACTCGCGATGATCACAGAGATTGCCCTCAAGAAGTATCCGATAAAGGTCGCTCTCGGGAACGAACGCACCTATGAGATCCGACCGTTGGAGCGGAGCGACAAGGCGTCTCTTCACCGCTTCTTCACGCGCATCCCGGAGGAAGACAGGTTCTACCTGAAAGAGAACGTGACCGCTCCTGAAGTCGTCCACGATTGGATCGAAGCAATCGACCCGTCCCGGGTGGTCTCGCTGGTGGCCCTGGACCGCGACACGATAGTAGCCGATGCCACCTTGCACCGAAGCAGAGCCCCAGCCAGACGGCACGTTGGCGAGCTCCGCGTAGTCGTGGACCCCGAGCACCGCGGCGCTGGCCTGGGATCGAAGCTGATTCAGGAGCTGATTGATCTCGGACGCCGCTTGGAACTCGACAGGCTTTTCTTCGAGCTGGTGGACCGTAGGGAGCAGGACGCGATCAGCGCGGCCATAGGCCTGGGATTTGAGGAGGTTGCAGTCCTGAGGGGGCGGGTCAAGGACAGCTACGGAAGCCTTCAGGACCTTGCAGTGCTGGAGCTGTCCCTGGACGCAGAAGCCGAACAGTTGCCTTTCTGAGGGGCTGCTCACCGCAGCTTGCCTGAAATCGATGCCCCCCGTTATCATACCGCGGACATGGGCGGGACCAACCGCCCGGACACCGTGAAGGACGAGGAGGGCTAGATTGCGCTGTTTCGGTCCGTGGGCGATATCCCAACGCTTGGCGACTACAAGGTCGTCGAGTAGGCCCGGCTCATGAAGGGCGTAGTTGTCTGTCCTGCCGTAGAGGCTGTCGATGTGGGCCGCAGGGTCCTAGAGGACGGCGGTAATGCCATCGACGCCGCTGTCGCTACGGCCCTCGCTCAAGGAGTCGCCGAACCCCTGGTCTCCAGTATCGGCGGGAATGGTACGCTTCAGGTCCTCCACGCCCCTTCGGGCCAGCACATCACCATCGACTTCTATGGGCGCGCGCCTCTGGCGGCGACTACCGAGATGTGGGTGGACAAGGTGGTTCGGAGGCTCCCGGCCGATATGTGGGAGCTCAAAGGCCTCATCAATCAGGTGGGCTACCTGGCGGTCACGGTCCCGGGGACCCTGATGGCGCTACACGAGGTGGCCACGAGGTTCGGCAACCTGCCCTGGGCGGAGCTCGTGGCGCCTGCTATCGAGCTGGCCGACAAGGGGTTCCCCATCCCCGGCGAGCAGGAGGAGCAGTGGCTCAGAGACGGTACGCTCGGCTACTCATCGACGCTGGAGATTCTGAATACGACGCCGGCATCGGCTAAGATATTCCTCCGTGACGGAATGCCGGTCCCGTCTGGAGAGAATTTCGCGATGAAGGACTATGCGGAGACCCTCCGTGTGGTCGCGAAGGAGGGCCCGGATGCCCTCTACGGTGGCGAGCTGGGACGGATCATCGCCGAGGACTTCGGCCGAAACGGGGGCCTCATCACCGAGGAGGACTTCCGGAGTTACCGCCTGCGAATCGGCCCGCCGGTGAGGTCCGACTATCGCGGGTATACCGTCTGCGGCAACGTGCCTCCGGGCAGCGGAGCGCAGATTATCGAAACGCTCAACATCCTGGAAGGGTATGATCTGGCGGGGCTAGGCTTCGGCACTCCCGAGTACTGTCACGTGATGGCACAGGCGCAGAGGGCCGGCTTCTCCGACCGGGCAAGGTATCTCGCGGACCCGGACTTCGTGGACGTGCCGGTGGAGAAGATGATATCGAAGGACCACGCCCGTGAGTGGCGGGAGCTAATCGACCGTGGTGAAGAGATCGAGGTGCCGGGCCTCGACCGTGCGGAGGGCCGAGACACGACCAACGTCTCGGTCATGGACGAAGAGGGAAACGCCATCGCGATTACGCACACCCTGGGGAGCCCGTGTTCGGGCGTAGTCGTCGAGGGGCTCGGCTTCCTGTTCAACAACTCGATGCACGTCTTCCATCCTTTCCCGGGCCACCCGAACTCCATTGCACCGGGTAAGTCCAGGACGACCGGGATGTCTCCCACAATCGTTCTCAAGGACGGCAAACCCTTCATTGTGACGGGCGCGCCGGGGGCGGTGAAGATCCTAACCGGGAACCTCCAGACCATCGTGAACGTGATCGATCACGGCATGACGATAGTCGAGGCCGTCTCAGCGCCTCGGATTCACTCGGAGGGCCGGTGGGTGGACGTGGAGGCCCGGCTCTATCACTCCGTGCGAGAGGAGATGGAGGCGAGGGGCCACGAGGTTGTGAAGAGCAATCTGAGCCACGACCCGTTCTTCTCCCTGGTGCACGCGGTACACAGGGACCCGGACTCCGGCAGGCTCAGCGGGGCCGCCGACCCTCGCGGCCGCGGAGGCCACGCCGAGGTCCGCTGAAGGTTGGGCTCCTGTAGCTCAGACTTTTCGGGCGGCCCCGCCCCACTCCACGACTATCCGCTCGGCCGATCTATGGACTAAAGCCGCTCCGCCGTCCATAGCTCCACTCCTTGTGCTCTGGCACCGCTCGTTTGCAGTTCGGTTTGCAGTTCCTATTGCCATTCCTGCGTGGCGCTGAGGGATAAAGTGACCGCCAAAACTGGGGCCGTGGGACGGGCTATACCTTTGGCGAACCCTCAGTTAGAATCGCAGAAATAGCGTTGTACAGTCTCCACAGTGACAAAAGGCAACATGGCTCACGGCGGAGGTGAGATTGTAATGTCTACGATGACGGCAGAACGCGGTATCGACCCTTGGCGCAGGCGCTTATTTCTTCCGGCGTATCGGGCCTCAGACGCGGCTCGATACGCAAACATTTCACCCCAGGTTCTTAGCAACTGGCATAGCCGGAGGCTTACTACGGGGAGACCGACACTCCCGGAGCGTCAGCCAGGACGACACCTGTCCTACCTACAACTAGTGGAACTAGCCTTCGTGTCCGTGTTTCGAAGGTTAGGAGTCTCCTTAGAGGCGATCGCCGGAACGAGAGAATACATGCGGCAGACTTTCAATGCCGAGCACCCGTTCGCGGAATACGCCTTCAAAACTGATGGCGTTCGAATGCTACTCACATGGCGGGAATTCGATGCCATACCTGAATTGAACGAGGTAATAGTGGCTGATGCTGGCGGACAGCTCGGATGGGAAGCGATGATGTCCGCGAGGTTAGCTGAATTCGATTACGAACATGACCTTGCACTTACCTGGCACGTCGCGGGACGGCAGTCGCATGTAAAGATTGATCCCCGCCTTTCGTTCGGCGCTCCCACGGTCAGCGGCGTACCAACATGGGTGCTAAAGGGCAGGTGGGAGGCGGGCGAGAACTTAGGGGACATAGTTGATGATTTTGGCATTGAGGAGGCCGAGGCCGCCGACGGGCTTAGATTTGAAGGGATCCCCGTTGCGGCGTGACGCTCTTCTTTGACAGGGACGTAGGCATCAGTCTGCCCAAGGCGTTGTTGGAGCTCAAGCTCCCAACTCCCGTTGAATACCATCAACAGTATTTCGAAATCGACGAACTAGACGACGTTTGGATGCCCCAAGTAGGTAGCCGTGGCTGGATGCTGATCGGCCACGACAGTAGGCATCATGTTGAGCCCGCGGAGTTGTCCGCCGTGAAGCAGTACGACATGGCTTGTTTCTATCTCTGGGGCTCGCACGCAAAGAGATGGGAAAAGGCACTTTGCTTCCTTCGAGCCTATCCGGCTATCCTCGAAGCTGATCGCGTTACCACGAGACCCTACATCTTCCTGGTCACTGAAACCGGACTACTTCGACCCGTCCCTGTCCCTTAGCCAGGTTCGTCGCCCACCGCTCCTGATCGGCCGCAGGCTAACGCGATGACCCACACGACCATTACCGCAGCTAAGCCCGAGCTTCCGGCTAGTAGTCCATACCCCTGGCCGTAACGGGGATCTCGGTCTCCACCACGCCGTTCCTGACTCCGTACATCTTGTCGTGCAGGTTGACGGTGAGAGAGACGTGGTTGGGCAGTATCTCCAGGCGGTCTCCGATCTCGACGCCGTTGTCGGGGTCGCTCACCGTGAGAATCCCGATCTCCTCAGTCAGGCGGCTCACCTCAAGGTCGGGGCGGCCCCTCACGACCCCGTAAGTTGGCTTCCACTCATCGAGTCCGTCGGACCTGGCCGCCATGAAGAGCATGGGGTCGGCCCCGAACGTCTTGTAGCCGCCATCGACACAGGCGCGGCCCGGCTCCGGGGTGCTGACGACGGTCACCAGTACGGTGGCGGCGCAGGATGACTCCGTCATCGCGAAGGAGTTCATGTACACCCGGTCCCCGAGGGCGTAGGCCCCCGGATGGATCTCGGTGATTTCCGGAAAGTCGGGTGCGTAGCGGCAAAGGTCACGGGCCGTGGGCGTAGCTCCCAGCACGACGTCTTTGATTTCGATTCCGTCTTCCCGGAGCAAGGTGGCGGTGGCGGACATAGTGGACGCAGTCTCATATGCGAGCTTGCGGACGCCCTCGGGGGTCGCTTCGCCTGAGGCCGACTCGTGGGTGAGGATGCCGACAAGCTTGATGCCTTTGATCCGGTCCAGCTCCCGGGCCAGTTTCAGCGCGGGG
>JAQBTI010000086.1 GCA_027624995.1 Chloroflexota bacterium | reverse complement strand
CAAACCCCGGACTTCAGTCCCGTGGCCGACTCCTTACCCTCTACCTCAACCCTCCTCATAGAACTTTGAAAAGGCCCCTGGAGCTAAAAGCCCACGAATTTTGCGTCTTACCGGTGCGTGTGATACAATCTCGACGAAATAAAAAGTCTAGAAATAGCAAGAGGAACACAGGAGACGGGATTGGATCAGGCCGAGAAACAGGCCGTCATCGACGAGTATCGTACTCACGACGAAGACACCGGCTCAACAGGACTACAGGTAGCGCTGCTCACGTCCCGCATCAGCGGGCTGACGCAACACCTCAGGGAGCACAAGCACGACGAAGCAACACGTCGCGGCCTGCTCCAGATGGTTGGTCGTCGGCGTAGGCTGCTCAGATATCTCAATCGAGAAGACGTGAGCGGCTACAGGGCACTGATTTCTAAGCTCGGTCTGAGAAGGTAGCACCCGCAGGGGCGCTACCTTTCTCTTTTTTTGGGTTTCCCCTCAGGAGGTTTTTCCAAGCTGATGATATCTCATTTTGCGTCTGAAATCGGGTCGAAGACCCTTACGTTCGAGACCGGCAAGCTAGCGCAGCAGGCCGGTGGATCGGTAGTGCTGCGTTATGGCGACAACGTGATGCTGGCAACGGCAACCATGGCCAAGCCCAGAGAAGGCATCGACTTCTTCCCCCTGACCGTGGACTTCGAAGAGAGGATGTACGCCAGGGGCAAGATCCCCGGCAGCTTCTTCCGGCGCGAAGGACGGCCAAGCACCCCCGCGATCCTAATTGCGCGAATGACAGACCGGACTGTCCGGCCCCTCTTCCCCAGTGGATTCAAGAACGAGGTTCAGGTCATCCTGACGCCGCTGTCCTCAGACCAGGAGAATCCCTTCGAGCCCCTGGCCATAATCGGGGCATCGGCGGCGCTCGCCATCTCCGATATCCCCTTCGATGGCCCTGTAAGCGCCACGCGCATGGGCTACGTCGACGGCGAATTCATCGTTAACCCGACCTTCGAGCAGCTCGAAGCCAGCGCACTGGACTTGCTGGTCTCCGGTTCGCGCGAAGGCGTGGTCATGATAGAGGCCGGCGGCAACGAGCTGTCGGAGAGCCTCATGTTCCAGGCCATCGAGAAGGCGCAGGAAGTCAATCAACAAGTCATCGCCCTGCAGCAGGAGGCCATCGACGCGGTCGGCAAAGCGAAGGCATCCTACGACTCCAAGTCCTACCCCGATGAGCTAGCCGAGCTGGTAGCCGGTGCAGCCGGCCACCGGGTGGGACAGGCACTGGACGACCACGGTTTCGACGACGGCGTGAAATCACTTGCCGCCGAACTTCAAGAGTCAGCGGCTTCCGATCACGAGTCCGGCCACGTCAAGGAAGCCGTCCAGGCGCTGGTCGGAAAAGAGTTCCGTCGTCGCATAATCGAAGGCGGGCCCAGGCCCGACGGGCGGTCTCTGACAGAGATCAGGCCGGTTTCAGCCGAGGTTGCCCTTCTCCCCAGGACCCATGGCTCCGGGCTGTTCGCGAGGGGTGAGACACAGATTCTTGCCGTGGCGACCCTGGGCTCCGTCGGGGATGCTCAGAAGATCGACACCCTCAGCCCCGAGGACTCCAAGAGCTTTATGCTGCACTACAACTTCCCGCCCTACTCCACGGGCGAGGCCAAGCGAGTCGGCTCGCCGGGCCGCAGGGAGATCGGTCACGGCGCCCTGGCCGAGAAGGCCATCGCCCCGGTCCTCCCCAGCCATGAAGAGTTCCCCTACACGCTGAGGCTCGTCTGCGAGGCGCTCAGTTCCAACGGCAGCACCTCAATGGCCAGCGTGTGCGCCAGCACCCTGGCGCTCATGGACGCGGGAGTCAACATCAAGACGCCGGTGGCCGGAATCTCAATCGGCCTGATTACCGGAGACGACGGCAAGTACGTCACGTTGACCGACATCCAGGGTCTCGAAGACCACGTCGGCGACATGGACTTCAAGGTCGCGGGCACCAAGGACGGCATTACGGCCATCCAACTGGACATCAAGGTAAAGAGCATCGGCTTCGATGTTGTGAAGGATGCCCTGGACCAGGCCCGGGTTGCCCGTCTGTTCCTGCTCGATAAGATGCTCGAGGCGATCCCGGAGACCCGCACCGAGATGAGTCCTTACGCGCCTCGCATGGTCAGCATAAAGATCCCCGTAGACAAGATCGGGGCAGTCATAGGTCCAGGCGGCAAGACGATACGCGGCATCGTTGAAGTGACCGGCGCTACGGTGGACGTCCAGGACGACGGCACCGTGGTTATCGGCTCCACGGACGGCGAGGCTTCCGACAAGGCCGTACAGATGATCAAGGACCTCACCAGAGAGATTGAGGTCGGCGAGATATTCACCGGGAAGGTGGTCAAAATCGCACCGTTCGGCGCGTTCGTCCAGATACTGCCCGGCAAGGACGGCCTGGTCCACATAAGTGAACTGGCCGACTACCATGTTCCGAGCGTTGAGGACGTTGTCCAGTTGGGCGAAGAGATCACGGTAGTAGTCAAGGGCAAAGACCCCTCGGGCAAGATCAGCCTGTCCCGCCGAATGCTCCTACAGCAGCAGGGTGAATCGTCCAACGGCGGCGCCGATGGGCCGCCAGAGTCCAGCCAGACAGGCGGGGACCGTCCAGCCGGCAGTGGTTACCGCTCCGACCCGCCCGGAGGCGGAGGGCCACGAGGTGACCGAGGTCCCGGCGGGCCCAGGCGGTATGACCGGAGGCCTCCTTCTCGATAACGCCGGAGATCTGGGTGAGTTGATGGTGATCAAAGTTGCGGTTCACGGTGTCCTGGGCAGGATGGGCCAAGAGGTCCTGAGCGCGGTATGTCGTGAGCCGGACCTGACACCCGTCGGGGGCGCCGACGCGACGGCGGAAAGCGGCACGCTCCCGCTCCCAGACGGCTCAGGAGCCGTTCCCCTATCCAGCGCACTGGCTGATATTGCGGGCCCCGCGGACGTCGTAGTCGACTTCACCAACGCCGATGGCGCCATGGCGGCCATGCGCACGGCCTCTGCCCTCAAGACCAACCTCGTTGTCGGCTCGACGGGCCTGAGCGAGGATAACCTCCGCGAGGCAGGCGCCCTGGCAGACCAGCACGGCGTTGGTATCTTCATAGCCCCTAACTTCGCCCTAGGCGCAGTCGTGATGGTCCACTTGGCCAAGCTGGCCGCGCCGTTCTTCGACTACGCGGACCTGACCGAGATGCACCACGAGGCGAAGATCGACGCACCCTCTGGGACAGCCCTGGCGATCGCCGCCGCTGTCGCCGAAGGCAAGGGCGGAGAGTTCACCTCGAACGTCGCCGAGAAAAAGACCCTCGAAGGAACACGAGGCGGGGTCTTCAAAGGCATAAACATCCACAGCGCGCGTATGCCGGGCCGTGTGGCGCACCACGAGCTCGTCTTCGGCACGCTGGGCCAGACTCTCACACTCCGCCACGACTCTATCAACCGCGAGAGTTTTATGCCGGGGGTCGTGATGGCGGTCCGTCATGTCGTCAAGAACCCAGGTCTTACGGTCGGCCTGGAGAACATCCTGGGGCTTTAGCTTCGGCCCGCCTTCCCCGCCGCTTCGTTGACCCGTCCCCTGGATTTCCCATCGCCGTGCCGGTATCATTTTCCTGATCGATACTCGTCCACACTGTCATTCTGAGCGTAGCGAAGAATCAGGCGGGGTGGTGACCCCGTTGCTATGGCGGATCACTGCCCCCTCCACCAGATTCTTCGTCCCTTCGGTTCGCAGGTGACACAGTGGACCATGGGGCAACGTATGAACGGCCACAGCATTGCGGTCATAGGTGCGACCGGCGCGGTAGGCCGGGTCTTCCTCAGGATACTGGAGGAGCGGGGCTTCGCGGCCGGCTCCGTTCGTCTATGCGGCAAGAACTCCGTAGGCCGGACAATGAGCGTCAATGGCCGGGACATTACGGTCGAAGAGGTGACTCCGGAGCTGCTGAGCCAGGTCGACTTCGCCTTCATATCCGCCACCACCGAGGTGAGCCGGGAGATCGGCCCCCTCGCCGTTCAGCAGGGCGCCCTGGTCATCGACGACAGCTCGGCGTTTCGGATGGACGCGGACGTGCCACTGGTCGTCCCGGAGGTAAACGCTGAGGACCTCCTTGAGCACCGCGGCATCGTTTCCATCCCTAACTGCTCGACGACTCCTCTGGTGATGGTCCTGAAGCCGCTGAATGACGTGAACCCCGTCCAAAGGGTTATTGCCGATACATACCAGTCGGTCTCCGGCACCGGCGCCGCCGCGGTCGAAGAGATGAAAACTCAGTCCAGAGATGTGCTGGACGGCCGTGTGGCGAAGCCGCATGTCTATCCACACCAGATAGCCTTCAACGCCCTGCCCCACATCGATGACTTCCAGGACAACGGCTACTCCAACGAGGAGATGAAGATGGTGCGTGAGACGCGCAAGATACTGCACTTGCCCGACCTGCCAGTCTCGGCGACATGCGTTCGGGTCCCGGTTGCTGTTGGTCACAGCGAGGCCGTCCACATCGAGCTGTCACACCCCATGTCACCGGAGGATGTACGCGAAATCCTGGGTGCCGCGCCGGGTGTAACCGTTCTGGACGACCCCAAGGCCGCCGTGTATCCTATGCCAATCGATGCCGAGGGCAAGGACGATGTCTTCGTCGGACGCATCCGTCGGGACCTGTCCCACCCTAATGGCATCACCGCATGGATAGTCTCCGACAACCTCAGAAAAGGCGCGGGACTGAACGCCATCCAGATAGCTGAGGAAGTGGTAAAGAGGGGGCTCCTGATGACCGACAGAAGGAAGGCATAGCCATGGTCGAGTTCGGCAGGCTTCTGACGGCAATGATCACCCCGTTCGACGAAGAGGGTGAGTTGGACTACGGACAGGCCCGCAAGCTCGCCAAGTCGTTGGTCGCCTCGGGCACCGACGGACTAGTGATTGGCGGCACGACCGGTGAATCACCATCCATGTCCGACGACGAGAAGGTCCGCCTGTTCGCCGAGGTCAAGGAGGCGGTGGGAGACACCGCAGCCGTGATCGCAGGTACGACTGACAACAACCACCGCAATTCGATAGAGATTTCGAAGGAAGCCGAGAAGGTTGGCGTCGACGGCCTGCTGCTGACGGTTCCGGCCTACAACAAGCCCCCACAGGAGGGCCTCTACCAGCACTTCAAAGCCATCGCGGAGGCTACAAGTCTGCCCGGACTGCTCTACAACGTTCCCGGTCGGACCTCCCTCAACATGACGGCCTCCACGACACTCCGGCTGGCCCAGATCGACAACATCGTCGGGGTCAAAGAAGCGTCAAGCGACCTTGTGCAGATCACTCAGATCATCGACGGCGCCCCGGACGGCTTCAGGGTCTGGTCGGGCAACGACGACGAGACCTTCCCCATCATGTGCGTGGGCGGCTTCGGCATCGTAAGCGTTGCGTCACACATCGTCGGCCTTCAGATCAAGGCAATGATGGGCATGCTTCTGGAGGGTGAGGTCGAGCGTGCGGCGGCAGAGCATAGGCGGCTGCTGCCGATCTTCAAGGCGCTCTTCTGGGTAACGAACCCGATTCCCATCAAGTACGCGGTCAACCGGGCCGGCTTCCGGGCCGGACGGCCCCGGCTGCCCATGTGGGAAGCCGACGAGGCCTTCACCTCAAAGTTCGACCCCGTCATGGACGGCTACACGATCGACCTGCCGGTATAGCCTTCGATCTCCGATCAGGCAAACGTAGGCGCGTCCCTTTTACTTACATCGGTCAGAAGAGCCGGCGCATCACACCGCGATCATTGAGCGTACCTCGATCGTCTCGTGGCGGTACGGCCCCGTCGAAATGAGGTCGATGGGACGCCCGATCAACTCTTCCAGACGCCGCACGTAAGCTCGCGCACCAACAGGCAGATCGTCGAAGTCCGTCACCCCGGCGGTCGGGCGGTCCCACGCGGGAAAGTCCTCGTAGATCGGCGTGCAGCGCTCCAGGACCGCTGCGCTCCCGGGGAAATCGGTAACGGTCTCTCCGTCTAGCTCGTAGGCCGTACAGACCTTGATCGAATCCAGGCTGTCCAGCACGTCGAGCCTCGTCAGGACCAGCGACGTGTAGCCGTTGATCCTGACGCTATATCTCGCGGCCACCGAGTCGAACCAGCCGACCCTGCGGGCGCGCCCGGTGGTTGTGCCGAACTCCCCGGCCAACTCCCTGATTTTGCTGCCGGTCTCGCCGTGAAGCTCCGTCAGGAAGGGGCCATGACCGACCCGGGTGCTATACGCCTTGAATACGCCGAGGACCGACTCGATCTGGTTGGGGGGAAGGCCGAGACCGGTGTAGGCGCCGCCTATTGTCGGATGTGAGGACGTCACGTAAGGATATGTCCCGTGGTCCAAGTCCAGCATCGCTCCTTGCGCCCCTTCGAGCACCACGGTGCGGCCCGCCTGCAGCGCATCGTAGACGACATGCTCGACGGGACCTATGAACTGCATCAGGCGGGACGCCCACTCCTTGCACCGGTCGTAGACTTTGTCCAGGGAAAGCGGCTGGCCGCCGTACACCTTATCGATAATGGCGTTCTGGTGGGCCATCACGTTGTCCAGTCTGGGAAGCAGGGCCTCGAGGTCGAGCAGGTCCGCGATGCGTATCCCGATACGGGCGGCCTTGTCCGTGTACGCAGGTCCGATTCCTCTGCCAGTCGTACCGATGGCCTCGCTGCCTCGGGCTAACTCAGCCAGCTCGTCCAGAACGATGTGGTAGGGCATCACGATGTGCGCGCGCTCACTCACCAAGAGCCGGTCGGTCAGATCGATGCCCCGCTGCTGTAGCTCCTCGATCTCCTGGAGCAGCCCATCGGGGTCGACGACGACGCCATTGCCGATGACTCCAATCACCTGGGGCCAGAAGACACCCACAGGCACCAAGTGTAGCTTGAACGTCCCCATAGGGTTCATAACCGTGTGTCCGGCGTTATTTCCGCCCGAGAACCTGGCCACAATGTCGGCGTCCCGCGCCAGGAAGTCGACGATCTTGCCCTTGCCTTCGTCACCCCACTGGGCACCCAAAACGGCGTATGCCGGCATACCTCTTATTCCTCCGATTTCCAATATGAGTTAGGCGTCTTTCGCCCACGGGAGTATAGCATTTCCGAACGAGGCGGCGGATTCCGCCGGCGTGCCGAGCCACGCCTTCGAAAAGGTGGGCTCAGTCCGAGGTAGCTTCTTGCCCGCGCGAGCGCAACCTGGGCCAGCGGCGCCGCGCACCTTCTTTTTCCTGGTCAGTACCCCTCTGGTTGGAGTTCTTCCTGCTCCAGAGATCTGTGAAATAGTCTGGTGTAAGGACCTCGCGAGCGTCGGCGACCTGGGCCAGGTCCGAGGAGGTTCGCGCTAAATGCCGCAACCTCGACATGCTTTCCGATGTCCTTGGCTGTCTTCACGGCGTATGCAAAGTCCCCGTCTCCACTGACCAGCACTGCCACATCGTACAGATTATCCCAGGCGAAGCGGAGCAGATCGGTCGCCAACATGATGTCGATGCCCTTCTCCACCGCCACGTCGCCTCGCATCTTCGAAGAACCCAGCCGCACCTCCAGATAGGGCGTGTTATACAGAGCGGTCAGGAACTTCTGCTGGTCCTGGTAGGCCTGCGGATTGCGGGCCTGGTCCCTCAGCACGTTGTAGTAGTAGGTCCTGAACAGCGGCCTTCCCTTGCATAGTTTGTTCGCGAATGCGCCGAAGTCGAGATCGAAGCGGCGGCAATTCTCCTCCAAGCTGTGGTAGAGGTTGCTGCCGTCTATGAAGACGGCGACACGCCTGTTTTCTACCATCGAAAGGCCATTCAGGCCATTAGCTTCCGTCCCCACGTCCTCACTCCTCTTCAGAGCTCCCGCAGAAGCTCGTTGAACTGCCTCTTCACGGCCTTCTCAAAGTCTAACCAGGAGTTGGTTAACCACACAAGGTGCCGCCGGTCGTCCGATCAGCCTATCCACGGCTCATCTGGCACGACTTCGCGGTCCGCCCTTGCCACTCGGAACCTCCGGACTGTGTCATTGATCACAGGCTGTCCAACAACCGTGACCTCGCTGGAAGACGGGTCCCTTCCCGCTTCGTCAGCGAGCCTATCGAGCGTCCTCCAGCTTTCCAGGACCTGCGCCGGCCCGATCTTGTTCGGCATCCATCGGACGCCCCACCCACGATGCGATTTCGCAAGCCGTGCGCGACGCTTCCCAGCGACTCCGGCGGGTGCGGACACGGGACCGGCGTTGGCGCCGAGCGCACCGCCGGGAAATCGCAAGACCGCCGGTGAAACTCCGCCTTCGGCGTTCGGCCTCGTGCCGTCTAAGGGAGTCTATAAGGTGCTCTAACCCGGCAGGCCAAGTTGACACCTACATATACATCATATAAGCTTTTGACGGATGTTACCCGGCTCGGCAACGTAGCTCAGTGGCAGAGCGGGCGCTTCATAAGCGCTAGGTCACAGGTTCGAACCCTGTCGTTGCCACGTAGACAGCCTCGTGGGGCGCGGGACCTGGGCTCGTCGGGGCTGGCGAAGATCGGACCGGCGACTAGGCGGTTCACCCCGTGGAAGCGCGGGCGGTTAGCTCAGCGGTTAGAGCGCTCGCCTCACACGCGAGAGGTCCGAGGTTCAAATCCTCGACCGCCCACATCCGACGGGCGGTCGCCAGGCAGGCGTCGGCAGGGCGCCCAGAGTGCCGAAGTGGCGGAACGGTAGACGCGCTACGTTCAGGACGTAGTGCCCGTAAGGGTGTGTGGGTTCGAATCCCTCCTTCGGCACCACCCGAGTTCCGAGCCCCAGTTTCGTAGCCGAAACAACGGGTCTGTTCATCCCGCTAAGGGCCGTTGCGCCAATCGTACGTTCATTCTCAG
>JAQBTI010000085.1 GCA_027624995.1 Chloroflexota bacterium | reverse complement strand
GATCACTTCCAAGACTCGCAGTGCGTCCCGGAGGGACACGGCGGGGGGCCTTCCTTCCCTGATGGAGGCGACGAAACGACGGAGAGACGCGACGCCGTCGCCCATCTCGTAGCCGCCGACGTGATCGGTCTCGAACCGAAGGACCTGCGTAACCCCGGCTGCCCAGTCGGCCCGCGCGCTTCGTACCTCGACCTCGCCGGCCATGTAGTCCCATCGTAGCCATCCGTCCGTCCCACGTAGGCCGAAGAATAACTGGTGGGGCATCCTGTCGGTGACATAGGAGCAGTGCAGGCTGCCGATCATCCCGTTGTCGTATTGGAGTGACAGGGCGGCGGTATCCTCGACGTCGATAGGCTCGCCGCTGAGCGTGTCGAGAATAGCGGAGACGTCGGTTACCTCGGCGGAGGTCGACCAGCGCATGTAGTCGAGCCAGTGGCAGCCAAGCCAGTGCAGGATGCCCCCGCCGTTGCGCTCGGCGCTGAACATAGGGTGGTCAGGACCACGCGTTTGTACGCTGGTCGTGACCCAGCTGGCTTCGACCGATACGAGACGGCCGAGGATCCCCTTGTCCACGATATCTTTGATCGCAATCCCTGCCGGTGAGACGTGCCGGGTGTATCCGGTAGCGAATTGCACGCCAGCCTTTTGGATGGCGTGTACCGCGGGGACCAGTTCGGACGCTGTGCGGGCGCACGGCTTCTCGGCGAAGACGTGGGCTCCGGCCTCCGCAGCCTGAGCCATGAACCGTGAAGTGGTGTCGTTGGGCTGCGTGATGAGAACGGCTTCGGGTTGCTCCTTTTCGAGCAAGCGGGCAAAATCGTCGTGGATTTCGAGATACTGGAGCTCGGCAGGGACGTGGTCCTTGGCCGCGCGTGGATTGGGGTCGTAGAGCGCGACCAGCTCGACGCCGGGCGTAAGGAGGAGGCTCTCGATGTAGCCTTCACCGTGCGGATAGGTCACGCCTATATGGGCGATGCGCACGCGGTCGGTCATGTACCTCTCCTGCGTAGAGTGCTGGTCCGACGAGCAAAGTTTACCCGGAATTGGTCTGAATGCAAGTACCAGCCGGTCCGAAACCATCCAGTGATATGTGAGAGAATGCGGCCAAGATAAATGCCAGGAGATATTTGTATGAGTTCTAATGGAAGGGTTGCCGTCGTTACAGGCGGTGGATCGGGAATAGGCAAGTACTCAGCGCTGGCCCTCCTACGAGACGGCTATTCGGTTTCCGTTGCCGGACGCCGATTGGAGGCCCTTGAGTCGACGGTCAATGAGGCCGGAGAGCTGGGCTCGCGGGCCCTGGCGGTCCAGACAGATGTCGGGGACCCCGAGGCTGTCCAGGCCCTCTTCGCGAAGACCAAGGAGGCATTCGGACGGCTCGATGTCCTATTTAACAATGCGGGAACGGGCGCGCCGGGCGTGCCGATGGAGGACCTGACCTACGAGCAATGGCAAATGGTACTGGACGTCAATCTGACAGGCACATTCCTGTGCACCCAGCAGGCGATCAAGATGATGAAGAGTCAGACGCCCATGGGCGGGCGGATCATTAACAACGGCTCCGTTTCGGCCCATACGCCTCGTCCCAACTCTGCCCCGTATGCGGCCACCAAGCACGCCGTGGCGGGCCTCACCAAGGCAACCTCGCTGGACGGCCGCAAGCACAACATCGCTTGCGGCCAGATCGATATTGGCAACGCGGCCACGGACATGACGGCGAGGATGAAGACGGGCTCGCTTCAGGCCGACGGAGAGGTCGAGGTCGAGCCAACGTTCGACGTGAAGCACGTCGCCGAGTCGGTGCTGTACATGGCGAACCTTCCACTGGATACGAATGTGCTGTTCATGACGATCATGGCTACGAAGATGCCGTACGTCGGTCGAGGTTAGCCGGGCGAGTCGGTCGACGGGAGGATTCGTGGAATGATCCCATCTCTTGGCGACACCGTGACGGTCGAGACGCCGTCGGGCGACGGTCATCTCTGGGAGGCCGAGGGGTCGGTGGTATTCCGAGGGGACGGCGATCCGAGGACCCCCGAATCTACCCTGCGTCGGCTGGCAGAGCTGGAAGGCCCCGCCATCGAAGCAGATACCTATAGCAGGGGCGGCGCGGTGGAGAAGCTGGAGGCTAGATTCGCGGAGATGCTGGAGAAGGAATCCGCCGTCTTCATGCCTACCGGCACGCTGGCCAATCACCTTGCTATCAGGCAGTTGTGCGGGATCAGACAGAAGGCCATCGTCCAGGAGCAGAGTCACCTTTACAACGACTCGGGTGACTGCGTCACGCGGCTCAGCGGTATTTCCCTAGTCCCACTGGCTCCGGGCAGACCGTCGTTCACCCTCGAGGAGCTCAAGGAGGCTGTCGAGCGGTCGGGCGATGCGAGGGTCGCCACTCCCATCGGAGCCGTGATGGTAGAAAGTCCCGTGCGACGCCAGTATGGGCAGGTGGTCCCATTTGACCAGATGCGTCAGATTACTGACTTTTGCCGGGACCGAGGGTTCGGTAGCCACCTCGACGGTGCGAGGCTCTACATGATGTCGGCCGCCACGGGGGTCTCGCCGAAGGAGTATGCCGCTCTCTTTGATACGGTCTACGTTTCCCTCTACAAGTACTTTGGAGCGCCATTCGGTGCGGTGCTGGCGGGCACTGCGGAGTTTACGAAGGACCTGTATCACGAGCGAAGAATGTTCGGCGGGGGCCTCTCCTCGGCCTATCTCGCGGCGGCCCTGGCATCGAAGGGGTCAGAGGACTTCGAGGCAAGGTTTGCCGCGGCCATGGGGCGGGCAACGGAGCTGTTGGCAGGGCTAGAGGCCTTGGAAGGCATCAACGTAGAGCGGTTCAGGCACGGCTCGAACATCTTCCCCGTCATGTTGGGGCCGGAGGTCGACGCCGAAACGTTCGTCGCCGCACTCCGCCGGCAATCGGTCTTCGTCTATGCTGACGATCACGAATCGTCATGGATAACACTCACGGTTAATCCGACCATACTCAGCCGATCAACCGTCGAGCTCTTGGAGGCCTTCAAAGAGGCATTGAGTGAGGGCGCCAGAGCCGCAGGCGAGGACCGAGTGGGCTGATCGCCATTAGGGGCATGGGTGAGCCTGGAGGAGAGTCAGTGCAGAGCCCGCCCCTACCGTTGCTCCAGCTATGCCTGCTCAGACGACCATCCCGAAACCGACTGCCATGGCCGCACTTTCCCTTGCAGCTCGCGTGTGGAGGATTGACAAGGTCTGAAGACCGACAGTAAGCTCTGATTACCCGAGCGGCACCCACTGTTAACGCATGTGGAGGCCGAGGAGTACTCATTGGCATTCGATCTCCTTATCAAGAACGGCATGGTGGTTGATGGTACCGGAGGCCCACGTCGCGTTGCCGACGTCGGCATCGCGGGCGGAAAGATTACTGCCGTGGGCTCCCTCGCCGAGGCGACCGCCGCGCGCATTATTGACGCGAAGGGACTAGTGGTGGCCCCCGGATTCATCGACATGCACACCCACTCGGACACGACTATGCTGGAGGACCCGGGCGGAGAAAGTAAGGCCCATCAGGGTGTCACCACCGAGGTCACCGGCAACTGCGGCCACTCGCCCTTCCCGGTCTCCAAGAACTCCAATTACGCAGCGATTCATCGCTCGTCCTGGCCCTTCCGGACTCCGGACTGGGACTGGACAGACCTGGATGGCTGGGCCGATGCGCAGCACCGCACCGGGATCAGTTTGAACATCGCTCCGCAGGTGGGGCAGGGCGCTATTCGGAAGGCTGTAGGTCTGAACGACGACCGGCCGCCCACCGAAGATGAGATGAAGGAGATGCGCAGCCTGGCAGCCGAGGCCGTGGAGCAGGGAGCGTTCGCCGTGTCCACCGGGCTGACGACCGCACCATCCAGCTACGCGACTACCGACGAGCTGGTCGAATTGGTGAAGGCCATATCCCCCTACGAAGGCGCGTTCTACGTGTCCCATGCCCGCCTCTGGGCCAACGAGCATGTAAGGGCCGTGGAAGAGTGCGTGGAGATCGGACGCCGGGCCGGCGTTCCCGTCCAGTACTCCCATATGGCGATCGTCGACAGCCGAAATTTTGGAGACGGCCCAAGCATGGTCGAGGTGATCGACAGAGCCCGCGACGAAGGGAGGGACGTCACCTACGACATGTACCCGTACACGGCGGCGGGCAGCGGACTCATGCAACTCGTCCCAGAGTGGCTGCAGGAGGGAGGCGTGCCATCTATGTTGCAGCGCCTCAGGAACCCGAAACTCCGCCAGCGCGCACGCGAAGACCTCGTCAAGTATGGCTGGTTCCGGGGCCTTCCTTTCGTCTGGGAATCATTGGTGCTGTCCAACATCTCGACGGACGCCAACCAGAGCCTGGTCGGCCAGTCTATCGCCCAGGTCGCCGAGCAGCGCAAGGCTGACCCATACGAGACGATGCTCGCCCTCATCGACGAAGAGGACAACCAAGTCGGGATCGTCATGCACAACCGAACGGAGAGCGACATCAGGTTCTTCCTGGGACACGAGGCAGCCATGATCGGATCAGATGGGAACGCCATCTCGCCCACCGGAAGCCAGTCCGTGGACCAGCCTCACCCGAGGTTCTACGGGACCCATCCTCGTGTGCTTGGTCGTTACGTCCGCGAGGAGCCGTCGGTGCTGCCGCTGGAGGTGGCGATACGGAAGATGACCGGCCTGCCCGCCGAGCGGCTAACGCTGAAGGACAGGGGACTCATCGCCGAGGGGCTGGTAGCCGACATCGTCCTGTTCGACCCGGACACAGTCATCGACCGTGCGACCTTCGAGGACCCTCACCAGTATCCCGTTGGTATCCCCTACGTGTTTGTTCACGGGACCGCCGTAGTGGATGGCGGTACACACACGGGCGCGAGACCGGGCCGAGTGCTGCGCAGAGGTGCCTAGGCGTCACAGGACGGACCCACGGGCGAATCTCATGCGAACTCCTGCCAATGCCAAAAATAGTACTCTTTATCAGCAACCGTCGAGAGCAACCTTTACTCCTCTCTCGGCAGGCCACATGACTGTTCAAGACAAGCTGGATCGATCGCAGGAGACGTAGTCTCGTATTGCGGAAGGGTCTTCTCAAACATTGTGCGGCTAGTCTGTCCTCGACCGAGAAGTGACCGCCAGTAGTGCCAATTTAGCCTCCTCCAATCTTCGGCCTCCAGGTCAGGAGAACAGGATTGCCAGACCTTAGATCCTTGTTTGCTCAAATCGACTCTGTCGAATCGGAGATAGTCTCCCTCGAGCGCGACCTGGTGCGCATACCGTCGGTGAATACCGGGTCCATGCCCACCGGCGACGAGACCGCCGTTTGCGAATACATACGGGACTGGCTGGCCGAGGACGGTATCCCCTCCGAGATCCTTGGAAAGGTGCCCGAGCGCGGCAACATCATCGCTCGTGTCGACGGCCGGACGCCCGACGCGCGGCTGATGTTCATGTCTCACACAGACGTCGTGCCGGTGGAGGATGTCGGCAAGTGGCGTTACCCGCCCTTCAGCGCGACGATCGCGGAGGACCGTATTCATGGCCGAGGGACGTCCGATTGCAAAGGGCTGCTAACCGCCCAGCTCATGGCACTACGAATGCTGAAGCGGAACGGCATTGACCTCGAGCACAGCCTCGTACTCTGTTCGGGGGCGGATGAGGAGCACGGTGGCCGTTACGGGTTCGGCTGGTTGGCCGAAAACCATCCAGATAAGATCTCGGCGCCGTTTGCCGTAAATGAAGGAGGTGGGGTCCCAGTCCGTGCTGCTGGAGGGCTGACTTATCTCCTCGGAGTCGGTGAAAAGGGCCGGCTACAGGTCGAGTTCACCGTGGAGGGCACGAGCGCGCACGCATCCACTCCATGGCAGGGCACCAACGCCCTCTACAGGCTTTCCCAACTCCTTGGCAGGATAGAGGCCTACAAAGCGGAGCTCGACACGTCCACCGCCCTGTTCGAGCACCTCTCGTCGTTTTCCATCGAGCACAAGCCCTCGCCGCAGAACGTCGACGAGATCGTGGCCGAGGTCGAGCCGGACAATCCTCAGTTGGCTTCAATGCTCAGGGCGCTTTCTCGGATGACTGTAACGCCGACGATGGTCAACGGCGGCATAAAGTCCAACAGCGTACCAGAGGCCATAGGCCTCACCTGCGATGTCCGAACGCTCCCGCACCAGGACGAATCGTACCTGCGGGGCGAGTTGGATAACATGATCAATGGAGTCCCAGGCGTATCTTACCGAGTCGACTACATGGCGGAGCCCAACTCGTCTCCCTTCGAGACCGAACTCGCCGACCACATCTACGCCGCTACCGCCCTGGTGTTAGAGCGTGATGTACAGTGGGTGCCCGCGATCAGCCCTGGCTTCACCGACTCCAGATTCACGCGACCGTTGAACACCGTCACCTACGGCTTCTCCGGCTCGCACCCCGACGACGATCCGCTGCTCAGTCGTATTCATGGCACCGACGAATCGGTAGGAATCAAGAGCCTCGTCTCCGGCACAAAGATCATGCTC
This sequence comes from Chloroflexota bacterium, assembly GCA_027624995.1. Taxonomy (GTDB): domain Bacteria; phylum Chloroflexota; class Dehalococcoidia; order Lucifugimonadales; family CATQGZ01; genus CATQGZ01. The sequence goes on along the minus strand of JAQBTI010000085.1, from coordinate 2,426 downwards.
GCCCTGGCCTGTTCCATGTGTGGGGCCGAGTAGCGTCGGGAGCCGGTGACGGCCTGCTGGCCTATTTGCCGGTGGTCCCGAAACGTTAAGATCCTTCCACGCACGGCGTGCGAGCACACCGGCGCTCTTAATGTTGGCGTAACATGTCAGCGAAACGGTCGTACCTCCCAGAATCATATGCTACGAATGGACTTTGCCAAGTGAATATCTCGGTCCCGCAGTTCGACACACTGGAGCTGCCCCTGCCTCTCCAAGAGGTCTTCACCAACCTTCTGGAGATGCCGTACCCGGCCTATCTGGATGGCCGACTTGGCTCCTCTGGACAGGGACGCTTTTCGTACGCTACTGCCGACCCGTTCCTGATACTTCGATCCAAGGGACGCCAGGTGGAGGTAGAGACTGGAGGTATCGTCAGCCGTCTAGACGCGGACCCGTTCATTGTCCTGCAGGACCTGCTGAAACGGTACAGCCTATCACCAGCTCGAGGTCTGCCACATTTTCAAGGCGGGGCCATCGGCTATCTGGGATACGAGTTGGGACGCCATCTGGAGAGGCTTCCCACGCACGCTGTCGATGATCTGAGCCTTCCGGAGATGAACATCGGATTCTACGACTGGGTCATTGCCCAAGACCATGCCGGAGACTTGACGTGGGCGATAGCTACGGGCTTCCCGGACGGCAGCAGCCGTAAGGCTCAAGAACGCCTGGAATGGATTCGCGAGATGCTGCGGGAAGTCCGCGGCACGAGTCCCAACGGCGTCATGCTCCATGCGAGCGGGCTGACCTCCAACATGACTCCCGGCTACTACACAGACGCCGTTCGCGCCGTTAAGGACTATATCGCCGCCGGCGATGTCTACCAGGTAAACGTTGCGTTGCGGTACGAGGCTTCCCTTCACTGCGAACCGTGGAGTCTGTACCGTCGCCTGAGGGCCATCAACCCGGCGCCTTTCTGTGCCTTCCTGGAGTACCCAGAACTGACGATCCTCAGCGCCTCTCCGGAGCAATTCCTTCACCTCAAAGACGGGATTGTGACGAGCCGGCCCATGAAAGGGACCAGACCGCGCGGCGTCGGTATTGCCGAAGACAACCGTTTGACTGACGAGCTCCTGGCCAGTGAAAAGGACCGTGCCGAAAACGTGATGATCGTAGACCTTGTACGAAGCGACCTGGGAAAGGTGTGCATCCCGGGGTCAATACAGGTTCCGGAGTTGTTTGCCATCGAGAAATTCCCTACGGTCTTGCAGATGGTATCGACGGTCTGTGGACGCAAGCTCGCGGAAGTCGATGCCACGGAGCTGCTTCGAGCCTGCTTCCCGGGCGGTTCCGTGACCGGCGCGCCCAAGATACGAGCGATGGAGATCATCGACGAGCTCGAACCTACGCAACGCGACGTCTATTGCGGGGCGGTCGGCTACATTGGATTTGACGGCTCGATGCAGATGTCCATGCCGATCCGCATCATTATTGCGAAGGGCGGGAAGGTCTATGTGCCGGTGGGCGCGGGCATCGTGGCCGACTCGGACCCCGAGGCCGAGTACGAGGAGACTCGTCAAAAGGCCCGTGCCTCCATCGCGGCGTTGTCCATCGGAGACTGGTAGCCGGAGATCAACTGCTGCGTTGTCGTGATCGACAGATTGTCATTTGTCGGTTTAGTTCGGCCCGTGGCCTTCCGCCCAAGGGCTCGCTGTCCTATACTCGGTGTTGAGAGGTGGCCTCTTGGAGACCGAGCGAATACTTGGAGCGGTGATCATTCCCGGCAAGTGCTGGGGCAGCAATGTTTGCGAAGACACCGGCCTGGGCGCTTGCCAGCTCTGCGTCGATCTCTGTCCCGAAGTGTCCGAGAAGCCCATCGTCAACTTCAGTGCGTTTGTGCGCCCGGATGCGGACTTGGCCCCGTACGAGGATAAGATACGCCACGTGGCGCTCAGTTGCCCCGTAGAAGCAATCGACGTCACTCGGCCGACGTTGAATCGGCGACCCGACGGACACACCTGGGTCTTCTGAAAAGGCTGAGCGCGGCTCCAGCCCATGTTACTCGCCCACCGAGTTCAAGGCTGGGGGCTCGGACGCCCACCCGGGCGCCAGTCGGAGTCGGTCAGAGGGACATTCAGCCAGGATATGAACCCGGACAGCTTCTCGTAAGCCGCCAGTCTCGCAGCGTCCGTACCGACGGCTTCCGCCTCGGCCACCATTTCCGCCATCTGCTGCACGCCACGAGGGCCGATTTCCAGTATTGTTGCGCTGCCCGAGTTCGCCCATTTCACCAGAACATACCTCACGATGGCGCCGACGGGGATTCCGAGGTTTCGGCTCATGGTCTCAACGGTGGGCAGCGGGTCTTCCAGCGTGTACGCCGCGACCTCTCGTTTGAAGTTGGCGTCCTTGTCCGCCTCATCTTGATGCCAGTCGAACACCTCCAGAGA
>JAQBTI010000084.1 GCA_027624995.1 Chloroflexota bacterium | reverse complement strand
ACAGTCGATGATGATTGGACGGGACTATATCCTGATGAAGAGCGATCTCGCTCTCCCTCAGCTTGAGTACGTTGCGCTGGGGCATATTCACCGGCACCAGATCCTGAACACTGGCCCACACGTAGTCTATAGTGGGAGCCTCCAGCGCATCGACTTCGGAGAAGAGAAGGACCAGAAGGGGTTTTGCGTAGTCGACCTCGACCCGGAGCTTCCACGCGGAGCGAGGATGACCAGCTTCGCCTTCTTGCCGGTGGCTGCCAGGGAGTTCGTCACCATCTCTGTCGACATACGTCCGGGCGACCTGGATCCGACTGCCGCCGTCATTCGAGCCATCTCCAGTCGGGACCTCTCGGAAGCCGTGGCCAGGCTCGAAATTAGCCTGCACGCTGAGCTGGAACCTCACCTCAGAGACGCCGAGATCTCACAGGCACTGGACGGAGCTCACTTCGTGGCGTCGATCTCCAAAAACATCGCCGAGCAGCGCCGGACCCGGCTCGAGTCCGACTACTCCAAGGGCCTGGACCCGAGAGAGGTGCTGAAGGTCTACCTGGCCCAGCGCGAAGTGCCCGTCGACAGGGCCAAGACGCTGATGGACTACGCGGAGCGCCTCATGGTGAACGATTCCGAACAGTAACGGCCAGCCGTCCGCTAGCACCTTCGCCAGGGTCCGGCGCATCGAAGGAGAAGCGATGCAGGCCCGCAATGTGACTCCAAGGAGCTTGAACTCAGTGAACGTTTCACAAAGCCTCAACAAACATCCTAGACGGAATCTCGTGCGTCTACCGAGTGGCGGCACTTGGGTCGTCTTGGTATCTCTGACCGCCTTCTTGATAGCCGCCTGCGGCTCCGATTCCGACGACGGCGCCGCCGTGCCGGCCGCGTCCTCGTCGGGCAGAGCGGCTCGGTCAGCCGACGCCGCCCCTGACTTCGAGCTGGCCCTCTTCGAGACCGAGAACTACGCGAAGGGCCAGGTCCTTCGTCTGTCCGACCTGGCAGGCAAGCCGGTCGTGCTCAACCACTGGTTCCCTTCATGTCCGCCTTGCGTGGCCGAGATGCCCGACCTCGAAGCCGCCTTCCAGGCGCATAAGGGAGAGGTCGAGTTTATAGGCGTGCAGAATATGGGGCTCGACACGGCCGAGGACGGACAGGCTTTCATTAACGAGATAGGCGTCACCTACGCTATCGGACCGGACGACAACCCCAACAACGACCGGGACATCTTTATCTCCTACAAGGTCACCGGATTCCCCACGACCCTGTTCCTGAACAGAGATCAGGAGATCGTGCGCAAGTGGACCGGGCTCCTCAACGCCGAGAAGCTTGAAGAGTTCGTCCAGGAATTGCTAGAATAGCTGGCCGAGGTGGCACGGGCGCGCAAGGCCTGTCCCATCAAACGAGTCAGGCGGGGCATGTCCCGGCCACGTAAGGCCGAATGAGCGCCAGCGACACATTCCTCCTCGTAGTCAGATGGCTCCACCTCCTGTCTGCCGCCGCCTGGGTAGGCGGAAGCCTCTTCTATCTCCTGGTCCTTCGGCCCGCACTTCGTCGAGCGCCGGACTCGTCTGGCCTACTCGGTGCCGCTACAGCGACCGAGTTCCGCGCCGTGGTCGAAACGGCCATCTTCGTCCTGCTCGCCACCGGCATCGTTTTGACGTTCAACCGGCTCACCCCCGGCATCGCCGGAGTTCCCTACGTAGCGACGCTGGGCGTCAAGATCGCCCTGTCTGTGCTGATGTTCGCCCTGGCGCTGGGTCGGCGAAACCGCTCCCCGATATTGGATGCGTATGCTCCGCGGACACCTGCATCCGGCAGGTTCGCCAGGGCCCTGCGGGCCGTCTCCGGGTACAATGCACTTGTAATCCTGGGCATCGTCATATTCCTCGTCTCCGACCTTCTCAAGGTGCTCTACGAGTCGGCCTTGGAGAAATAGCCCGGGTGTATCATGACTGCTCGAACATGAATCGCAGGAGGCACTCAGCCGATGAAGCGTGATCTGATGGACATCCTGGTTTGCCCTGTGTGCAAAGGACAACTCACACTCGCCGTTAAGAAGGAGGATGAGGAGGAGGTCGTCGAAGGGAGCCTGCACTGCGCCGCGTGCGACGAGACCTATCCCATTGAGGATACAATCCCGAACCTTCTTCCGCCCGCCCTCAGAGACGAATAGCTCCTGCTTCGTCGCTGTTGTCGAGGCGCCGCGTCTCTGTGACAGAATTTCGAGTGAACTGGGGTTAGCCCGATCTCTGCCGGGTCGAAATCTGGCAGCAAATCTCGAAAGAACCGAGGAGTGTTATGCGGTCCATCGTATTCTGGCAGGAGTTTGCACACGTAGTCGTCAACCGATTGGTGAATCCCGAACCGGGCGATTCGTTCCCCGCATCTGCACTGAAGAAGAGTCGGCCCGCGTAGGAAAGTGCAATGATCGCGTTCTTGGTACGGCGAACGCTGCTGGTCGGTCTAACGACTTTCGTTATCTCCATCATTTCGTTCCTGGCTATCCAGCTTCCGCCAGGTGACTTCGCTACGACGTACGTGCAGGAACTTCTGCTGGGGCAAGCAGCCGGGGCATCTGCCAGCCGCTTGTCGGACCCAGCGATAGAGGCCCAGATCCGACACGACCTGGGTCTCGACCGGCCACCGATCGTTCAATACTCGAAATGGGCCTGGCGCGTCCTGCATCTGGATTTCGGGAACTCGATTGAACATGGGAAGAAGGTCACTGAGGTCGTGGGTCAGCGTTTGCTGAACACGGTCGTCCTGGCTCTAGGGACGATTCTCTTCACGTGGGTCCTCGCTGTCCCCATAGGGATATACTCGGCGGTAAAACACAACACTGTCGGGGACTATGCCGTTACGTTTGTCGGGTTTCTGGGGCTTGCGGTACCGGAATTCCTGCTGGCGCTGGCGTTGTTATGGATAGGGTTCGCGTACTTTGACCTGAGCGTCGGCGGTCTCTACTCACCTGAGTACTTGGAGGCATCTTGGAGCTCTGGTCGGGTGATCGATCTGCTGAAGCATCTCTGGATTCCCGCCATAGTGCTGGGCACGTCCGGGACCTCCGGCCTGATCAGGATTCTCAGAAACAATCTCCTAGACGAGCTTTCGAAGCCGTACGTGGTAGCGGCGCGCGCCAGAGGAGTCCCGGAGTGGAGACTGGTGTTGAAGTACCCGGTGCGAATCGCGCTGAACCCTTTCATCAGCACCCTCGGGTACCTGTTCCCGTTCCTGCTGTCTGGCAGTGTGATTGTATCGGTCGTGCTGAGCCTACCGACCCTGGGGCCAACCATGCTCAGAGCGCTATTGGGCCAAGACCTTTATCTCGGAGCCGCAATAGTTTTGATGCTGGGAGTGCTGACGGTAATCGGTACTCTCATCTCGGACATCCTGCTGGTCGTATTCGACCCTCGGATCAAGATCGAGGAGTAGAACGCCCTGACGGCTGTCCGCGACTGTTGAATGCAGTGGGTTCTTCCCGGCTGTGCGAGCCCCGCCAGCCTATCGTGCCTTCTCTAGCACCGACCTGATGAATCCGGCCTTGCCGTCGTTGTAGGACGACGGAGAGTGGGCGTAGCGAGACATCACGTCACGCTTCACTCGCTCGTACTCCACCGCGACCTCAGTATGTGCACGCAGGTGATCCTGAAACAAAAGTTGGTCTACCCAGAACTCGCCGCCGTACTCGCACAAATGGAGGTTATAACGTCGCGGGTCGGTCTTTCGTAGATACGCGATTCCGGGCGCAGACTCCCCTCGGTGCTCGTAACCTATCCGCTCGAGGCCATCTACCAGGTCATGGCAGGTCTCACCGAAGGGCACTCCGAGCATGATGTCCACCGTCGGCTTGGCCCCCAGGCCAGGCACGGAGGTACTTCCGATGTGGACCACCCTGCCCTCGTCAACCAGGCCCATGGAGACGATCAGCCTTCTCTCCTCCTCGAACGCAATCGGCCAGGCCGGGTCATAGGGTACTATCCGATAGCTCGGGCTCACTGCCGCCCTACCCATCCACCGCATCGACCCGGTCGAAAGCCTTCGAAGCGCCGAGCCTACGGTCTCACCGGTCAGGGGGTGTGCCAGCCCGGGAGCTATCTCTGCCAGCGGCGTCAGTACGAACTCCCGCATCATCATGCGCGGGTGAGGGACGGTCAGGCCAGGAATGTCCAGCACGGTCCCGCCGTGGAGAAGGACATCTATGTCCAGCGTGCGGGGACCGTTGAGGAACGGCCTATTTCCGCTAACGGTCGTCTGCACGCGGTGGATTTCGGCCATCAACTCGAACGGGTCCAAGAGTGTCCAGACCCGGCAAGCCGCGTTGAGAAACCTCGGCTGATCTTCGAACCCTGCCGCACTGCTCTCATACAGGCCTGAGGCGACGACGTGCTTCGACGCGGCTCGGAGCATGTCGAGCCCTTGCGAGATGTTCGCAGCACGGTCGCCCAGGTTCGAGCCGAGTCCCAAATAGGCTTCTGCCAGCATCAGCCTTGACTCCAGCCTCTCACAACGGCGTCACTCATCCGAGCGACGCGCGCCATCTCCTTGACGTCGTGGACGCGGACTATGTCGGCCCCGTTGGCGATAGATAGCGCCACGGTCGCAGCTGTGCCCTCGACGCGGTCGTCTACGGGGAGGTCGAGCACGTAACCGATCGTGGACTTGCGCGACATCCCGACCAGCAAGGGCCGATTAAGCGTCCGAAACTCGGCCAGCCGGCGTAGTATCTCCAGATTGTGGTCAGCGGTCTTGCCGAAGCCCATGCCAGGGTCCAAAACAATGTTTTGGAGGTCTACTCCGGCATCTACGGCCCTCTCCGCTAGCTCTCGCAGACCGTTAATTACGTTCGGAACAAGGTCGTCGTAATCAGTGTGGTCTTGATTGTGCATGAGCACGACCGGGACTCCTGTCTCGGCGGCGACATGGCGCATCTCGGGGTCCCTCGTGAAACCCCAGATGTCGTTTATCATCTGCGCCCCTGCAGCGACCGCGGCTTCGGCCACTCTTGCCTTATAGGTATCTATGCTGACTGGGATGTCTAGTTCCACCGCGATTGCTTCCACGACCGGGATCGCCCTGGCGAGCTCGTCTTGCTCCGATATGGGACCGGCGCCCTCGTAAATCGAGCCAGGGCGAGTCGACTCTCCACCGACATCTATGATGTCGGCGCCCCATTCCTGGAAGCGCAACGCCTGTCTTACCGCGGCCTCAACGTCGCCGCCTATGCCGTCCCCGGAGAAGGAGTCCGGCGTTACGTTCACAACGCCCATTACATAGGTCTTGGTGCCCCAGACAAAGGAGGCATCCCCTACCCGTGTGGTCGCCAGGTTAAGAGGCTCGGCGGCCATCGATCTCATTGGATTTCATGTACGTTCAAGCGTCTGCTCTGCCTTGCTACAGACAGGCTAATTTGTTACCTTGTGAAGCGCCGTTCGACACACGCGAGAGCCGCCTCAGGTGACTGTAAATTTGGACCCGGCGACACAGATTTTATCATGGCCATAGGCCGCATAGCCGACCAGAAACGGGAAGAGCTCGCCCGTAAACGCCAGCAGTCCCAGCAGGGAGGCGGTCCGGAGCGGATTCAGGCGCAGCACGGTCGCGGAAAACTCACGGCGCGGGAGCGGATAGCTCGCCTACTGGACGACTCCACGTTCGAAGAGCTTGACTCCTTCGTCTTGTCCCGTCCGAACGACTTCGACTCCCCCGAGCAGACTCGGCACCTGGGTGACGCAGTGGTAACGGGCCATGGCAAGGTCAACGGACGGCTGACCTTCGTCTACTCCCAGGACTTCACTGTTTCCGGCGGCTCATTGTCAGAGGTCGTGGCCGACAAGATATGCAAGGTGATGGACCTGGCTGTGGGAAGCGGCGCACCCGTTGTTGGTCTCATCGACTCCGGCGGCGCCAGGATCCAGGAGGGCGTAGATAGCCTTTCCGGGTATAGCAACATCTTCTTAAGAAACGTGCGCTCTTCGGGAGTCGTGCCGCAGATCTCCGCGATCTTGGGACCGGCAGCAGGCGGCGCGACGTACTCCCCTGCCCTCACAGACTTCGTGGCGATGGTCGATGGCATCGGGCAGATGTACATCACTGGGCCGGACGTCATCAAGGCCGTGACCGGCGAACAGGTCAGCCTGGAAGACCTGGGCGGCGCATCGGTCCACGCCTCCAAGAGCGGCGTGGCGCACTTCTCTTTCGACAGCGAAGAGACGTGCTTCACAGAGTTACGGCGCCTTCTGGCCTTCCTGCCACAGAACAACATGGAGGATCCTCCTAGGCAGCCGTCCCCAGATGACCCCGGACGGGCTGACGAGGAGCTTGCGAGCATTATCCCCGACAACCCTTCAGAGGCCTACGATATGCTCGACGTCTTGGTCCGAGTGGTAGACAACGGCGATTTCATGCAGGTACACGAGCGCTTTGCCGGCAACGTACTCGTCGGCTTTGCGAGAATGGACGGGCGAACGGTCGGAATCGTCGCCAACCAGCCCGACCATCTCGCCGGCGTAATGGACATTGACGCATCCGTAAAAGCCGCGCGCTTCGTGCGTTTCTGCGACGCTTTCAACATCCCGCTGGTCACGTTCATCGACGTACCCGGATTCATGCCAGGCACAGCCCAGGAGTACGGAGGGATCATCAGGCACGGTGCGAAGCTGATCTTCGCCTACGCAGAGGCCACCGTGCCCAAGATCAGCGTGCTCACCCGCAAGGCCTACGGCGGCGCGTACATCGTCATGAGCAGCAAGAACCTGAAGGGTGACCTCAACCTCGCGTGGCCCACCGGCCAAGTCGCGGTGATGGGCGCGGAGGGTGCCGTAAACATCATCCATCGAAACGAGATAAAGGGCTCGGACGAGCCTGACGAACTGCGAAAACAGCTCGTAGGCGAGTACGCGGATCGGTTGATGAATCCGTATGTTGCAGCCAGCCGCGGCCTAATAGACGACGTAATCGACCCTTCTGAAACTCGGCTCAAGATCATCAGAGCACTCGAGATGCTGGAGAATAAACGAGAGGCCTTGCCGCCGAAGAAGCACGGGAGCATACCACTATGAGCGGCGACGGGTGGGCACAGGGTCCCACCCCTACGATGGACGGACCGGATGGGAAGCTGATCGCCGCAGTCATGGCCGCCGTTGATGCCTACCTGACCGAAGAGGCCCGAGCGGCCGAAAGTGGGAGACGGGGCCGCCTGAGCGCCTGGAGAGCTGCAGCACGGCAGAGCGTCGATCCACAACTCTGGCTTGGCCGATCGTGGACCGGCCGAGACAGAGCAGTCCAGGTCTAGCCGGCCGCGTGGAGCATCCGTAAGCTGCCCGGCGGCCATCCACCCGTCGGTTCCAATTAGGACCGGCTCATCAAAGTTTCGCGGGAAGACACTGTGCCAGAACACCCACTCAAGATAACCGACACGACGTTCCGAGACGGCCACCAGAGCCTCCTGGCCACCCGCCTCAGGACTACGGACATGGAACCGCTCGCCCCGGGCATGGACGCCGTCGGCTTCCACTCCATGGAGGTCTGGGGCGGCGCCACTTTCGACTCCGCGACGCGTTTCTTGGCTGAGGACCCCTGGGACAGGCTCCGCACCTTCAAGCGACTCATGCCCAACACGCCACTGATGATGCTGTTGCGCGGCCAGTCTCTAGTGGGCTACCGAAACTACGCGGACGACGTGGTCCAAGCGTTCGTCGCCAGGGCAGCGGAGACCGGCATAGACATCTTCCGCGTATTTGACGCGCTCAACGACGAGCGCAACGTGCAGACCGCATCCGAGGCGGTCCGGAAGAGCGGCAAGCACCTGCAGCTTGCGATCTGCTACTCCGTCACCGAAGAGGGTAGGCTGGGCGGCCCGATCTACAGCCTGGAATACTATGTGAACAAGGCCATCCGGTTCCAGGACATGGGCGCCGACAGTATCTGCATCAAGGATATGGCCGGGCTCATGGCCCCCTACGACGCCCACCAACTTGTGACCGCCCTGAAGCGAACGCTCAGGGTGCCGCTCCAGCTCCATACCCACTACACGAGCGGCATGGGCTCCATGACCGCGCTCAAGGCCATCGAGGCCGGGCTGGACATCGTCGATACGTGCCTGGCACCACTCGCGCTCAGGACGTCACAGCCCGCCATAGAGCCGCTGACCGTTGCCCTCAGGGGCTCGGATCGGGACCCCGGTCTAGATTTGGACCGGCTGCTGGACTTGGGGGACCAACTCGAGGGAATCTTGCCAGCGTACCGAGCTCAAATGGAGAGCCCGCGCGCCGCGGTCATCGATGCGAGGGTGCTGAGCCACCAGATTCCCGGAGGCATGGCCAGCAATCTCGTGTCGCAACTGCGAGAGGCCGACGCGATCGGCAGGCTGGACGAGGTACTACGGGACATACCGACCACTCGCAGGGAGTTGGGCTATCCGCCACTGGTCACACCTATGAGCCAGATGGTTGGGTCTCAGGCCGTAAGTAACGTGCTCTTCGGGCGATATAAGATGGTCTCAGACCAGGTAAAGGACTATGTTTACGGCCTGTACGGCACCCCGCCCGCACCTATAGACTCCGGCGTGGCCGAATTGGCCTTGAAGGACTATGAGCGGGGCCAGGAGCCCGTGTCCGTCAGGCCAGCCGACCTCATCGAACCCGAGATGGAGCAGGCGCGTAAGGCGATCAAGGACATCTCGTCGGACCCTGACGATATCCTTACCTTTGCCCTGTACCCGACCACGGGCCTGCGATTCCTCCGCATGAAGCATGGACTGGAAGAGGTCCCGGAGGACATGAAGCCCGCGCTACCGCCAGAGCAGACCGACCCTGCCTCCCGGAAGATCGTCCGTCGAGCGGCTGAAGGGCCGCCGAAGAGCTCTAGAACGCGGAAGTTCAACGTGTACGTCGGGGACGAGTTCTTTGAAGTCGAGGTCGACCCAACGGATCCTCCTGGGGTCGGAGCCGGCACCGCTGCCACCGTCCGAGCGGGATCGGCTGCTCCACCGCCTGCGGCGGCCGTAGCCAACATTCTCGCTCCTATGCCT
>JAQBTI010000083.1 GCA_027624995.1 Chloroflexota bacterium | reverse complement strand
CACGTAAAGGCTGCGGAGGTCCCGATCGTTGTCGCCATCAACAAGGTCGACCTGCCGTCCGCGGACCTCGACCGTGTGAAACGTCAACTCTCCGAAAACGGCCTGCTCATCGAGGAATGGGGCGGCGACGTAATCGCCATCCCCATATCGGCCCTCAAGGGAGATGGCATACCAGAACTGTTGGAGAACATCCAGATTGTGTCGGAAGTTGCCGAACTCAAGGCCAACCCGAATCGGGACGCCGTGGGAGTCGTGGTAGAGGCCCGCATCGACAAAAGCCGAGGCCCGATCGCCACCCTGCTTGTTCAGACGGGCACGTTGCGGGTGGGAGACCACCTCGTGATAGGCCCGGTCAGGGGTAAGGTCAAGGCGATGCTGACCGAGAAGAGCGATCGGATCAAGAGCGCTGGGCCGTCCCGTCCCGTTGAAGTTCTGGGACTTGACAGCATGCCTGAAGCGGGGGACATCTTCGGAGTTGCCCCTGACGACAAGACCGCTCGGCAGATGGTCGAGCAGAAACAGCGCGAGATTGATCGAGAACTGGCATCCGGCCCGACTCTCGCGGACGTGTATGCCAGGATTGAGTCGGGGGAGATCAAGGCCCTGAGTCTGATCGTTAAGACGGATGTTCAGGGGAGCATTGATCCCGTCCGCAACGTTCTCGACCGTCTAAGCGCTCATGAGACGAAACTCAACCTGATCCACATCGCGTCCGGCACGATTACCGAGAGCGATGTTTTACTGGCGGTCGCCTCGAGAGCCATCGTTGTCGGTTTCAACAGTCCGATCGAGCCCGGTGCTCGAACCCTTGCCCATCAGAACGGAGTCGAGGTCCGCTTCTACGACGTGATTTACCATCTGACGGAAGACGTCGAAAAGGCCCTGGACGGGCTGCTCGCACCGGTCTACGACGACGTTCTAGAAGGGCGCGCAGCAGTCCGGACGGTGTTTGACATCAGTAAACGAGGCAAGATCGCTGGGGTATCCGTATCCGACGGTCGAGTAGCGCGCGATGCCGCGATTCACGTAATTAGAAACGGCCAGAAGCTATTCGTCGGACGCATCGCCAGCCTGAAGCACTTCAAGGACGATGTTAGAGAGCTCGCAACGGGATTCGAAGGCGGTGTACGTCTCGACGGGTTTGCGGATTTCGAAGAAGGCGACATCCTCGAAGCCTACCGCTCAGAGCGGACCCGCTAGCGCTCTTCAGCTTACCCCTGAGACAGAGGCCCCTCATGACTCGACGCCTCGAGCGTATCAACGCCCTTTTGCGCAACGAGATCAGTGCGGTGCTCACCTCCGAACTGACCGATCCGAGGCTCGTCTCAATGGTCAGTGTCACCGAGGTCGATTGTGGTCGCGACCTGAGTCATGCCAAGGTATTCGTTAGTATTCTCGGGGCGCAGCATCAGAAGAAATCTACTCTTGCGGCATTGCAATCGGCCGCCGGATTCGTACACCGTACTCTAAGGTCCCGAGTCGACCTGAGGGCCGTTCCAACTCTCGACTTCCGTCTGGACGAGTCGATCGAACTGGGAATGGAACTGCTCGAGAAGATCAGGGACAATCCGCCGCTACCCGGTCCGCAAGACCAGGAATAGACCACATTTAGATTGTCGGTCGACGGTCTTCTGAACGTAAACAAGCCCTATGGCCTGACCTCGACGGAGGTCGTCCGGCGACTCAAGAGGTCGAGCGGGGTCAAGCGAGTCGGACACGGTGGCACGCTCGACCCAATGGCGACCGGTGTGGTCCCAGTCTGCTTTGGAAAGGGGACACGGGTGGTGGAGTACCTCGTCGAGGGCGGGAAGGAGTACAGAGGGGTCGTCGAGCTGGGGACCGTGACGGATACATACGATGCTATCGGGTCGGTGGTGGAAACGAAAGATGCTTCGGCCGTTAGCCTTGAGGACGTTACCCGAGCGGTGGACCGGTTCAAGGGCGTCATCGAACAGGTCCCACCAATGTACAGCGCACTGAAGATTCAAGGAAAGCGGCTGTATGAGTTGGCGCGAGCCGGCATCGAAGTGGAGAGAGAGCCACGCTCTGTCGAAGTCCATGAAATTGACGTGATCGACTGGTCGCCGCCCGCGATTACCTTGAACATAGAGTGCGGCAGAGGACTATACGTGCGATCGCTGGCTCACGATCTTGGGAGCGAGATCGGATGCGGAGGGCATCTGAAGGAGCTGATCCGGACGCGAAGCGGCCCATTCCATATCGCCGATTCGCTGGACCTCGAAACGGCTGAACAGATGGCTGCGGACGGAGATTGGAGCGAGCTCCACGCGCCGGACACCGTTCTAGGCGGGATGCCTGCCTTGGTAGTCGGGAGTGATGTCGAGGAAGACATTCGCCACGGGAGGCAATTGCCCATCGAGGCCCCGCTCGGAGGTTCCGGTCAGGATACAAAATATCGAGTGTACTCAAGCGATGGACGCTTTTTGGCGATCGTGACCTCGGACGAAGCGTCCGGTGGGTGGCGTCCAGTGAAGGTGTTCTCCATTGCGGGACCGGATGTGGCTGCGAAGTGATAGATCGCCGTAGCGGCAGCAGGCTGCTTAGACATCTCAGCCCTATTGACAGATACCCTCGCCGAAAGGTATCGTTCTAGCTAGCATCTACAGGGGGGCTTCTATGGAGGCGTACTGCTTCAAGTGCAGAACCAAGCGTGAGATTAAGAATCCTCAACAGGTTTCGCTGAAGAACGGTCGCCCGGCAACACAGGGCGTGTGCCCGGTATGCAGCACGAAGGTATTTCGGATAGGCAAAGGCTAGGGAGCAAGCCCTAGAAGACTTTAAGCTGGACGAGTCGGTCGGCGCCGATCTGGTCCAGCACCGTTTGAGGGTTAGTCTTGTACTCCGTCTGCAGTCAGGCACTAAGTGCCGGGTGGTCGGAAGTCAGGGCCACCTCAAAAGACGGCACCTCGCCCACTGCGGGCCGACGAGGCCATTGGTGCCCGTCTTCGACACTTAGAAAATCAGTGGAGTTGTGTTTCTTTTGAATAGCTACGCCATAGTTCAAACCGGCGGCAAGCAGTATCGAGTCCATGAGGGCGATACCATCCGAGTCGAGTCGCTACCCGGTGACCAGGGCGACAAGATCGAGTTGGAGGATGTCCGGATGGTCTCGCAAGACGGAGACGTCACGCTTGGCACCCCAAAGGTGGCCGGGGCCAAGGTTGTGGCCGAGCTCGTAGGCCACGGCAAGGGTAGGAAGGTTGTTGTCTTCAAATTCAAGGCAAAGACCAGGTACCGCCGACGGATGGGTCATCGCCAGCTTTACACCGAATTAAAGGTTACCGACATCTCATTAGGGAAGCGCGGTGCCGCAGAGAAGGCCGTTTCCGAAGACGAAACAGAGTAGGGGGCTTCAAGAATGGCTCACAAAAAGGGCGGCGGCAGCACAAGGAACGGTCGCGATAGCAACTCCAAGCGCCTCGGCGTGAAGCGCTACGATACCGAGCGGGTAAGCGCAGGTACGATCATTGTCAGACAGCGTGGCACTCGGATTCACGCCGGAGCCAACGTCGGCGTTGGGAGGGACCACACTCTGTATGCACTTGCGCCCGGAACCGTGAAGTTCGAAGCGGCCGGCGGCGGGCGAAGGCGTGCCACCGTACAGCCGGCGGAGTAAGCGAGGATAGCTATGAAAACAGGAATCCATCCAGAGTACCAGCAGGTGCAGGTTACCTGCTCCTGTGGCGCAACCTATGTGACCGGCTCGACGAAGCGGGAACTGAAGGTCGAAATCTGTAGCCAGTGTCACCCCTTCTTTACGGGTGAGCAACGCATCGTAGACACTGAAGGACGAGTCGAAAGGCTAAGGCGCAGGTTCAACCTCGACAGCTAGTATCCTCTGGTTTGCTAAGAAGAGAGGGGTGAGAGCAGTGGTTCTCACCCCTCTTTGTTGAAGGGAGATTCGCCGGTAGCCGTGAGCGAGACGAAACATACATACGGCGGACAAGCTGTCATTGAAGGTGTGATGATCAGAGGGCAGCGCCACGTCTCGGTGGCTGTCCGGCGTCCGGACGGCGGAATCTCAACAATGTGCAAGCCCCTTGGAGCGCTGTTTATCGGCCGGCCGCGAAGGATTCCCCTTATACGGGGGGTCGTTGCCTTGGTTGAGACCCTTACGCTGGGTATGCGCGCCTTGAGTTACTCCGCGAACGTGGCGGCAGAGGCAGAGGGCGTCGAGATTGGCAAGGGCGCGATTGCCGGCATGATCGTCGTTTCACTAACCTTCGCCATAGGCCTCTTCTTCCTCGTGCCCGTCTTTGCGAGCAGCCCGTTCGAAGGCGCCTTCGGGTCCGACATCACGAGCAATATCATAGAGGGCGCCATCCGGCTGTCCCTGTTCCTCGTCTACATCGTGCTCATCGGCAGGATGAAGGACATCAGGCGGGTCTTCATGTACCACGGGGCGGAGCACATGACCGTCCACGTTCAGGAGCACGCCGAGCCCCTTACAGTGGACAACGTGCGTAAGTACTCCACCGCCCATCCAAGATGCGGAACAGCCTTCCTGCTCGTCGTGATGGTCGTGGCGGTCCTGGCCTTCGTCTTCGTACCCCGCGACCCATTCTGGTGGCTGATAGCTTCGCGAATCGTATTCGTACCGTTGATCGCCGCGGTGAGCTACGAGGTCATCAGATGGAGCGGCCGCAACACGGGAAATTCGTGGGTGCGAATGATTACAGGACCGAGTCTGGCCCTTCAGGCCCTTACCACTCGTGAGCCCGACGACGACCAGATCGAAATAGCCATCGCTGCGATGGAGGTCGCGGTAGACGCCGACGAAGGTCGTGAGCCTGCCGCCTCACTCACGGAGCCCGCTGAGCAATCAGCTTCGAACGGTCTTACTTCCGGCGCTTCCTGAGCTCTTGCCAGACGTCTTCCGGCCTGGCCCCGGAAGCTGCGAGTAAGACCAACACATGGTAGAGAAGGTCCGCCGCCTCGCTGACGACCTCGGCCTTGTCTCCTTTGACTCCGGCGATCCCTAGCTCCCCAGCCTCTTCGATCACCTTCTGGCTAACCCTGTCGACACCCTCGTTCAAGAGCCGCGCAGTGTAGCTGTCTTCGGGCCGCTCGCGCTTCCTGTCCTGGACCGTGGCGAATAGTTCCTCCAGAATTCCCGGCCCGGTCTCCCGAGTCTCGAACTCGGGCAACTCGTCAACTGCCGTGAAGAAGCAGGTCCGGTTGCCTGTATGGCAGATGGGCCCTTCTGGTTCCACCTGTAGGAGCAGAGTGTCTCCGTCGCAGTCCATAGAGGCTGACCTGATCTTCAGGTAGTTTCCAGACAACTCACCCTTGTGCCAGAGATCAGAACGGCTTCGGCTGTAGAACCACACGTCTTCGCCTTCGAGGGTACGCTTTATCGAGCCCGGGTTCATATACCCGAGCATGATCACTTCACCGGAGTCCGCATTCTGCGCGATCGCGGGCACCAGCCCCTTATAGTCCAGTTGTACTTGAGCCATGTTGTCACCGTATGCACCGCGGAGAGCGCTGAGACCGCAGAGACCGCAGAGGGAGTAATGGATCAGGGAGTCTCCGCGAGCCCAGCTTTTCTCGCGGTCGGATGCTTCCTTAAGACCGTGGCGAGGGCCGGACCGGGAGTCCGTGGTCGGCCAAGAAGTCCTTTGCCTCACCGACTGTGTACGTCGAGTAGTGGAAGATGCTGGCTGCCAGGGCGGCGTCGGCCTGGCCTTCCGTAACCGCCTCGAACATATGCTGCGGGTTACCCGCGCCGCCGCTCGCGACGACTGGTATAGTGACCGACTCCGAGATGGCCCTCAACAGTTCGAGGTCGTACCCGTCGAGAGTCCCGTCGCTGTCCATGCTGTTGACGACCACCTCTCCGGCACCCAACTCTGCGGCACGTGCCGCCCACTCCACCGCGTCTAGGCTGGTTCGGTCTCCACTATCGCGACCGGTGCGGACGCGGACTTCCCAGCGAGGTGGCCCATCCGAAGATATCCGCATCGCATCCAGTCCCAGGACGATACACTGGTTGCCGAAGTGGTCCGCACCTCGGCTTATCAGGTCTGGGTCCTCCACGGCGGCCGTATTGATGGAGACCTTGTCGGCCCCGGCCTGGAGCATCTGCTGCATGTCGGCAACGGTCCGAAGTCCCCCGCCGACCGTCAATGGAATGAACACCTGCTCGGCCACTCGTGAGACCACGTCCAGCATGATGCCACGTCTGTCCGCCGAGGCCGTGATGTCGTAGAAGACGAGCTCGTCTGCGCCCTGTCGATTATAGAGCGCGGCCATCTCGACGGGATCGCCGGCATCTCGGTGGTCGAGAAAGCGGACGCCCTTGACGACGCGTCCGGCCTTCACGTCAAGGCAAGGGATGACTCGCTTCGTCAGCATCGCACGTTCCCTACTTGTGCATGACCAGCATGTACTGGTCTTTGTTCATGCTGTGCCTGGTCAGATGACGAAAACCGGCCTCCTCAGCCATCTGACGCAGATCAGCCTCGTCGATCCGGTCCTCTAGGGGCGGGCCGGACTCCATCTCGCGCTTGTGCCACTCGAGGAGCGCCAGCCACCCGTCAGCTCGAAGGCAGCGCTTGGCTTCGGCGAGCATTGTCTTGGGATCGTCCGCCTCGTGTATGGCAAACGACACAAGTGCGCCATCAATCGAGTTGTTTTCGAGGGGGAGCTTGGCTTCCTCCGTAAGCATCAACTCGACATTCGTCAGGTGTATCCTATCCAGCTGCTTCTTAGCGGCGTCCAGCATCTCCTGCTGAATGTCCAGGGCGATGACCTTGCCGTCGAACAGGTACTTTCCTAGCGGAATCGTGAAGTAACCGGGCCCGCAGCCGATGTCGGCCACGGTGTGGTATCTGAGTATAGGTATGATCGACATTACACGATGGATATCCAGGGACCGCCGTCTCTCTGCAGACAACAGAAGGTCTTTGTTCTCGGGGTCGAACTTGTGGGGCATTCTTTTCGTCACCTGGTCCTTTTTGGATGTTTTTGCTCGGGTCATATTGCTCCACCGGCGGTCTGGGTTAACGTACGGCCTCAATTGCTTGGCGAAGATCCACGTCACCCGTGTAGATCGCCGTTCCGACGATGGCCCCTTCGACGCCCAACTCGGCAAGCCGAGTTATATGGTCGAGAGTCGAGATTCCGCCTGCCGCCAAGAGGTATTCCGCATCGCTGGACAACAGTGCTTCGATGGCGGGGAAGTTGGGCTCCGTCAGGGTACCGTCCCTGGCAATGTCAGTATACATGAACCTCCGTGCCCCCACCTTCGAAAGGTCGGAAATCAGGTCAGCCGCCTTCACAGAGCTGGTGTCCGTCCAGCCCTTGACGGCCACGTAACCGCCCCTCGCGTCGACGCTTATCACTACAGCGTGCGGCCCTAGCTCCGAGCAGAGACCGCGCGCCACCTCTGGGTCCTCGACCGCGGCGGTGCCGATCATGACTCGGTCTGCTCCCATGGCCAGGACGGCCTTTGCTGTCTCGATGTTCCTGATCCCTCCGCCGACTTGCACCGGAACTCCTGCAGATTTCGCGATCCGCGATACCACTTCCAGGTTAACCGGCGCGCCTGCCCGCGCTCCGTCCAGGTCGACTACGTGAATGCGTTTCGCGCCAAGGGCGGTCCATCGGGAGGCGACCTCAACAGGATCGTCGGAGAAGACGGTCTCTCGGCCGTAGTCCCCCTGGTAGAGCTGGACGCACCTTCCACCTCGGATGTCTATGGCCGGTATGACTTCCACGTCTCTAGGACCTGTCAACCAGTTCTACGAATTGCCGATAGATGCGCAGCCCCAGGTCTCCGCTCTTCTCGGGGTGGAACTGGACGGCCAGAACATTGTCCCATGCCGCGGCGCTGCAAAAATCCAGCCCGTAGGACGTTGTGCCCAGGACAACAGATTTATCCTCGGGGTCGGCGTAGTAACTGTGCACAAAGTAGAAGTAAGAGCCGTCTGGAATGCCGGCCAGCACTGGATGCTCAATTTGGAGTCGGACCTCGTTCCAGCCCATGTGCGGGACCCTCATCCCGGCCGGCAGGCGTCGGACTCGTCCTGAGAGCACGCCCAGGCCCGGTTCCGAGCCCTCCTCCGAGTCCTCTAGCAGTAACTGGAGTCCCAGGCATACGCCGAGAAACGGCCGTCCGCTGGCTATGAAGCGCTTTATCGGCTCCACGAGGTTGCGTGATATGAGCTGGCGCATTGAGGAGTCACAGGCCCCCTGGCCCGGGAACACAAGGGCGTCCGCACGGTCGATGGAGTCAGGGTCTCCCGTGATCTCCGCCCGCCCGCCGCCCGCCTCGATGGCCTTCTGGACGCTTCGGACATTGCCCGCCTGGTAGTCGACTATCGCGATCTTGGACGCGGCCATCGACTACGCTTTCTCTCCGGTCAGCCGCTCGAATGGCATCGACCTATCCTCGTATCGGGCCAACATAAAGAGCAGGTCGGAGAGCCGGTTCAGGTATCGCAGGACCTCTGGATTTTCGAAGGGCTGTTCTTCGCTGAGTGCGACGACCCGTCGCTCGGCCCGTCGGAGCGTGGTCCGCGCCACGTCCAGCGCGCCGGAGGCCGCCGATGCACCTGGAATAATGAAGGAATTGGGCAGATCGATCTGGCTGTCCAGTTCGTCGATGTCCCGTTCTGCCTGTTCCACCATTTCGGTGGTGACGGCGGAAAAGCTGGACTTCAGTTGATCGTGTTTGCCTGGAGTAGTCGCCAGTTCAGCGCCGACAGTGAACATCTCTCGCTGCACTCGAAGCAGGATCTCCTTCACCCGAGTGTCCTGGGAAAGCGCACGTGCCAGGCCCATGGCGGAGACGGCTTCATCCGTCGACCCGTAGGCGTCGGTCCTGATGTCTGTCTTCGAGACCTGACCGCCGAAGAGCAGCCTGGTTTGACCCGCGTCGCCCTTCTTTGTGTAGATGCGCATCGATTATTTACCTCCAGCCTGGGAATTATATCAGCTAGCCATCTGACCGAGGTACCCTCAAAAAGTGTGTAAATAATCAGGCGGTGTAACCTACCTCTGAGCAAACGGGCTCG
>JAQBTI010000082.1 GCA_027624995.1 Chloroflexota bacterium | reverse complement strand
GCATGATGCCATCGTCCGCGGCGACTACGAGGATTGCGATGTCGGTCAGCTGAGCGCCCCTGGCCCGCATGGCGGTGAAGGCGGCGTGACCCGGTGTATCCAGGAAGGTTATCAGTTTGCCAGCATGTTCGACCTGGTAGGCTCCGATGTGTTGAGTAATTCCACCGGCCTCACCCGAAACGATGTTTGTTCGCTGGATCGAGTCCAGGAGCGTCGTCTTACCATGGTCGACATGGCCAAGAATGGTTACCACCGGAGGACGCTCCTCTAGGGCGTCCGGGTCTTCTCCTTCGACGCCAATCACGATGGAACCATGGCCCTGCTCGGGCCCGATGGCAAGTGTCACGCCATAGCCGAAGACCTGAGCGACTATTGTTGCAAGGTCATGCTCGATGACGTCATTGATGGTGAGCATGTACCCGCCCCGCATCAACTCTTTGATGACCTCAACGGGTCCAACGCTCAGTACCCCCGCAAGATCGCCGACAGTGATCGCGGCCGGGATTTTCAATGGACGTAACCCGGCCGGATTTTCCGCCGGTCGAGTCGCGATCCCATTCCCTGTAGGTACGTTGGTCATTGCGTTATAACGGCCTCTCGGTTAATCCTGGCCCGAAGCGACGGCGCCTACTGAACGGACCACGCCTTCCCAGTCGCTATCCTCAATGTTAGTCCGTAGTGCGTGGCCTAGTCGCCCTCGCACCTTGCCGATACTATCGCCATTTTCTTCGCGGCAAAGGTAGGCTCCACGTCCGGAGGTCTTGCCGCTGCGGTCCACGGAAACGGTTCCGTTGACCGCGACGACACGAATCATGTCACGTTTGGATGCTCGCCTGCCACACATGATACAGGTCCTTGTTGGAACGTACCGCGGACTCGCGGGCATCTCCAGGAGTCTCTCCCTATCGCCTGCGCCTGCTCCCCGCCCCTCTAGACTTCTTCTTGCGGTCGCCGTCGGCGTCGCCCCGAGTCCGGCCCCGCCTGGCGGTTACGCCACCCTTTAGCCCGGCAATGTCCTCGGCGAACCGAATCTGGCCGGTGTCAACGGGACTGCCGGCCCTGTGTATCGCCCAGACGTCTTCTGCCACGTCACGGAGTAACGGTGCCGCAACCATCACGGGGACGGGCTCCGGCACTTGCTCGACTTCGAATTCGGGCATAAGCTGGCTGACATCATCCAGAAGCACGACATCAGGAACGTCCACCGCTGCCGCCTCTTCAACCGGCGCCTCCTCGGGCGCCGAAGCTTCGTCCGAAGGCTCGGCTTCTACCACCGGTACTGCCAGAACTCCTGTTGGAACAGCCTCCGCAACCGGCTCTTGGACGGCCTCAGCAACGGCCTCCACAACGGCAACGTCTGGCTCTGGGGCCTCTGCCTCGGCGACCTTGGCCAGCAGACCGAGTTCGTTCAAACGATCATGGATCTGAATGTAGGACTTTTCGCCCAAGCCAGGTAGCGCCAGGATATCTTCCTTGCTCATCACTAGCAGTGGACCGATCTTCTCCAGGCCGCCCTGTTTAAGAAGGTTCAATACTCGTGTGGGTAGCTCAAGAGCCTCAAGATCAGCGGTAGCCGGGTCACCTATCGCCTCGGCTGCGGCTGCAAGGGCAGTAGCGGCATCTCGTTTGGCGTCGGCCTCGACATTGCTCCGAATATTGATGCTCCATCCCGTAAGCTTCGCGGCGAGCCTGGCGTTTTGCCCCTCTTTTCCGATCGCAAGAGACAGATGCCGGTCGGGCACGATAGCTGTGGCCGTCTTGGCATCCGAGTCTAGTTCGACTCGCAAGACTTGCGAAGGGCTCAGTCCGTTGGCAATGAACCGAGCGGCATCTTTGCTCCACTCGACAACATCAATCTTCTCGCCCAAGAGTTCGTTGACAATGCTCTGTATCCGCACGCCCCGCAAACCGACGCACGACCCTACCGGGTCCACGCCATCCTGCCTCGCGCGCACCGCGACCTTGCTCCGGGAACCCGGCTCCCTGGCGATCGCGACGATCTCAACGGCCCCGTTGTATATCTCTGGGACCTCCATCTCGAAAAGCCGCCGAACGAGGCGGCTGTCGGCCCGGGACACAATAATCTCCGGACCTTTGGTCGAACGCTCCATCGACTTCAGAAGCACTCGCACCTTCTGCCCGATTCGATACCGTTCCCCCTGGGCCTGCTCTTCAATCGGCATCACCGCGTCGGCGCGGCCGAGCTCTACGACGACCTGTCTCGGCTCGATTCGCTGAACGGTCACCGAGAACACTTCGCCCTCTTTGTCGGCGAACTCCTCGTACACCAAATCGCGCTCGGCTTCGCGAAGCCGCTGCATGACCACTTGCTTGGCGGTCTGCGCCGCTATGCGGCCTCCGCTATGGGGAAGACTGTCAGTCGGGACGCTGTCTCCGATATCGGCTCCCGGCCGGATTTTAATCGCGTCTTTTTTGAGTATCTGAAGTTGGGGATCTTCGATCTCTTCTACGACCGTTTTGAGAATGTAAACGGAGACCTCGCCAGAACCCGGGTCCAGTTGGACAGAGATGTCCTGGCCGGCCATAATGCTGTCTTTTTTGTAGGCCGAGACAAGCGCAGCCTCAATCGCCGAGAGTACCATCTCTCTCGGAAGATTCCGTTCCGCGGCCAATTGCGTTAGTGCAACCAGAAAGTCGCTTTTCATACCTTGCCCCCCCCTTTCGGTCAAAGGCTGGTACAGACGAGGTTCCTTAAATAAAGAAAGTGGGGCCACCCCACTTTTCAAAGGAACCAAATCATCCAGCGACAGTATAACAGTTCCACTGCGCTTACACAACCTGATAGTACACCCCCACTGCACGCCTGTATAGGGTGGCGGAGAGTCTGTTTCAAATCGCATAATAACCACCCGATTGCCAGTGGGTGACTCGGGACGGATAATTACCACTACCATGGTCCAATTGAGGAGTGAAGTGAACCGAACGCGTCTCGAGCTCAGCCCGCCGCCATGGTCCCGTCGGCTGCTACTTGCGCTGGGCGTATTCCTGTCGTTGGGCACTGTCGCCTGTGGGTCTGGAGAGGAGGAAGACCTCTTGGTGTTCGCGGCGGCGAGCCTGGTCAACGTGATGGCAGACATAGAGCGAGAGTTCGAGGCCAGCAGCGACGGCCGGGTGTCCGTCAGCTTCGGGGGCTCCCAAACCCTGGCCCAGCAGATAAGAAGGGGGGCGCCGGCCGATATCTTTATCTCTGCAGGTCCATTCCAAACAAGTGAGCTCGCTGCCGAAGGCCTCGTTGAGGGAGAGGAGGTCGAGGTCCTCTACAACCGGCTGGTCCTGCTGGTCAGGCCAGGCGTCGAGCTTAAGTCGATTCAAGAACTGGCGAATGAATCGATCGGCCGGGTGGGCATCGCCGACCCGGCACTTGCACCCGCCGGCAGATACGCTCAGGAGTCGCTGACAACGCTCGGACTATGGGAGTCGATACAGGACAAACTCATTACCGCAATAGACGTACGGGCGACCATGGCATACGTCGAATCGGGCAACGTTGACGTTTCAATCGTCTACAAGACCGACGCGGCGATCGCTAAGGATGCCATTGTGCTGGACTTGGTGCCGCTCGACAGCTACTCTCGAGTGGTCTACCCGGCTGTGGTGATAAACAGACCGCACAGGTCTACGCTGGCGGAGAGCTTCATGGACTTCCTGACCGGCCAGACCGCTGCAGACCTGTTCAGGCGTTACGGCTTCGAGCCCGCAACCCAATGACATCATCTCAGATTTGCTGCAAAAGCCGCATTGCGGGGCCGTGGTTCGACAGGCTCACGACGAACGTGAGTCCAGATAAACCGTTCGTCCTGAAACCGTCGAAGGGCACTTCGAGCGATCCGACGCTTTTGGTGCAGGGCCCGGAGGGACGAGACCGTTGAGTGCTTCCGTCTTGTTGCTAACCCTCCAAGTAGCCATCGTGGCGACCGTCGTAAACCTTCCTCTGGCCCTGGCGGTCAGTTGGCTCGTAGTCAAGAAGCGCGTGCGAGGACGGTTTCTAATCGACCTGCTTGTCGCGCTGCCGCTGGCCATCCCACCGGTTGCCATCGGATACTTCTTGCTGTTGTTGCTCGGACGGGACGGCCCCGCAGGCGCGGCCATTCGCGCAGTGCTGGGCGTAGATATCGTGTTCACGTGGGTAGCCGCCGCTCTGGCTTCGGCCGTGGTCTCCTTCCCGCTGATCACCAGGACAATCATGGTCGCAATGGGCGCTGTTGACAGTCGATTGGAGATGTCGGCCCGCGGTCTGGGCGCCGGTCCCTGGCGAGTCTTCCTGACAATAACGGTGCCACTCGCCTATCGAGGAATACTGGCCGGGGTGTTGATCGGTTTTGTGAGAGCACTGAGCGAGTTCGGCGCCACCGTCATCGTCGCGGGCAATATTAAGGGCCAGACTCAGACTATTCCGCTCGCCCTGTTCACCAGCGTCCAGACCGGCGACGATCAAGGTGCGCTCCAGCTTGTGGCTGCCTCAATAGGTCTCGCGGTCGTAACCCTGCTGGTCCACAACTGGCTGCTTCAAAAGTCCCGGCTCCAGAACGTCCAATGAGTCCATCCAGCGCCGAAGGGACGACGGTCCCTGTCCTCTCGTTCCGTGTGAAAAAAGAGTTCCAGAATTTCTCTCTGGAATGCGAGGCGACCGTTGAGGACGGAGTGACTGCCCTGTTCGGACCCTCCGGAAGCGGCAAGACGACGCTCTTGAACTGCATCGCCGGTACGGTCTCGCCGGAAGAGGGCAGGATCGAGGCTATGGGCAAGGTCCTATTCTCCTCCTCCGTCGGGACGAGGGTGCCGCCCGAGAGAAGGCGGTTCGGCTATGTGTCGCAGGACGCGGCGCTATTCCCCCACATGGACGTCTGGGGCAACATAACTTATGGCTACAACCTGACGCCGAAAAAGGACCGCCAACTCGACCCGGGGCAGCTGATCGAGCTCTTCCAGCTGGGGCCGCTCAGTACCAGGAACGTCACGACTCTGTCCGGGGGGGAACGCCAGCGGGTTGGACTAGCCCGGGCACTGGCAACATCTCCTAAGCTCCTACTTCTGGACGAGCCCATCGCCGCGCTGGACTGGGTCCTGCGCGGCGTGATCCTAAGATACCTCAAACGCATAAGGTCCGAGTTGGGCACTCCGATGCTGTACGTCTCGCACTCGATATCGGAGGTCATGGCACTAGCGGACTCCACGATCGTCCTCTCGGAAGGCAAGCGACTGGCTCACGGACCGACTTCGCGTGTGCTGGTAGATCCGACGCTGTCCCGCGTCGCCGAACTCGCGACGCTTGAGAATCTTTTCGATGCCGAAGTCTCGTCGGTTCAGGTCGACGATGGCCTTGCCGAGCTAAGGGTCGGAGATGCCACGCTGCTGGCTTCGGACGTGTTCGCCGAACCCGGAGACAAGGTGATGATCTCGATAAGGGCCGGCGACGTTATTCTCTCCCTGGACATCTCGTCGAGAACAAGCGCTCGGAACGCCATAAAGACGGTGATCGAGGAAATTCATCCGCTGGGTCAGAGGGTTCTGGTGTACACGGACATCGGGGAACGGCTTGCCGTAGAGATCACCCCAGGCTCGCTGAGAGAGCTCGGTCTCCATGTGGGCCAGCAGGTCTACGCGATAATCAAGACCAACAGCATAATGATCATGGAACCCACCCAACCACGACCCGGACCAGGACTCTAGTTCCGCGTTCGGCGGGCCCCGGTTGGACAGACGTCGAGAAGGCAGCACCCGTGACACGATGGTTCAGGCCTGCATATAGATGCGGCGTGATGATCGATCAGCGCGTGGAATTCACCCATTAACTCGGCATCGGCTGGCAGGTTGTCCATAAATATAGCCTGGTAGGCCGAATACGGGCCTTTCTCCGGCGTGATCCCCAACCTCGAGAACACTCTTCGAGTGTATGAGTCGATGACAAATATGGGCGACCCGACCGGATAAAGAATCATGTCGTCCGCCGTCTCCTCGCCAATACCATGTACGTCGAGTAGCTCTGCTCTGAGGGCCCAGGGGTCCTCTCGCTTCATCGCCTCGAGATCGTCGTTGAAGCGGTTGCCCAAGAATTCGGCGAGCGCCTTGAGCTTCCGGGCCTTGGCGTTGTAATAGCCACTCGGGTAGACGAGCTTGGCGAGCCGTTCAACCGGCATCCCCCTGACGGCCCTCGGTGACATGGCCCCCGCACCCTTCATGTTGACGATGGCCTGCTCTACGTTGCCCCATGCCGCCGCCTGCGTGAGCACGGCGCCCACCATCATCTCGAACCAGGTATCGCCGGGCCACCAGCCCTGCGGGCCATATCGGCCCAACAGACGACCGTAGACATCCAACAGCTTCTCAGGCAGTGGAGTATCGCCCATGAAGGACTCAGCCAAGCTCTATCGGTACCCGGTCGGTCAAGTCGACACCGTCCCGCCGCACATCGCAACGGTACGCAAATACGTCAATGCCACGATGCGCAGCATCGCGCAGCGCATCGCAGAACTGCGGATCGGCAGACCGATTGGGCGAGAACGAGCTCACGTTAGGGCGCTGGACGACAAAGACGACCGCCGCCCCATGGCCCTGCTCGACTACCGCCACTAATGATTGGACGTGCCGCCGGCCCCTTGCAGTCGGCGCGTCCGGGAAGAGCCCAACCCCATCGACCACCAGCGTGACCGACTTGACCTCGACGTAGCGGTCGCCGTCCGGTCTGGAGAGAGCGAAATCGATTCGGCTCTCGCCCAGGCGGACCTCTCTACGAAACCCGGCATGACGCGAGAACTCAGGCACCTTCCGGGCCTCCAGGGCCTCGGCGAACAGTGTGTTGGGTAGCTGGGCGTCGGCCGAGACAAGCACGCCGTCGACGTCGACGAGAACGAGGTCGTAGCCGGTACGTCGCGCTGGACCCTCGGGCACCCGAGCCAGCAGTAGCGTGTTGTCAGCATGTAGCAGCTCTTCGAGGCGTCCGGAATTTGCGACGTGCGCAGTGACCTCTGCCTCACCCAAAAGCGCCTTGACCACGAACCGGTTGGGCCGCGATATGAAGGTCGCTTCTACGAGCGGTCGGTCGAATCTCAAGTGAAGCCTCCGGAGACTTAATGCTAGCAGCCGGGGAGTGCGCCGAATAGCGCCTTGCGGCCCGGCGGCTATCGCCCGTAAACTGACGAAGCCAACACCATCGCGAGGATATCCGCGTGACTACCTTCACGGAACGTCTCTGGGGAGTGTCGAGAAGCAAGAGGAGCCTGGTCTGTGTAGGCCTAGACCCTGACCCCGACCTCATGGCGGTCCCAGACGTGCTCGAATTTAACAAGGCAATCATCGATGCGACGCGCGACCTAGTATGCGCCTACAAGCCAAACGTCGCGTTCTACGAGGCACTCGGCCGACCGGGCCTAGACGCCCTTGCGGGCACCGTGGCTTATGCGCACTCCGTGGCGCCGGACGTCATCGTTCTGGGGGACGCGAAGCGGGGCGACATAGCCTCCACAAATAAGATGTACGCGCGCGCCCTGTTCGAGGTCTGGGGGTTTGATGCAACCACTGTGAACGGATACTGTGGCGGTGAGGCGCTCGAACCCTTTTTCGAATACGAGGACCGGGGCTCATTCGTTTTGTGCCGCACTTCCAATCCCGGCGCGACGGAGATCCAAGACCGCGAACTTTCGGAGGAGAACCCGCCCGTCCTCTACTACCAGTACATTGCGACTCGAGCCCGCGAATGGAATGCTAGGGACAACGTGGGATTGGTCGCCGGGGCGACCTATCCCGAGGACCTCGGCGCCGTTCGCGCCCGGTGTCCCGGCATGCCCATGCTGGTCCCCGGCGTTGGATCGCAGTCGGGCGATCTCGGCGCGTCGGTGCGACTGGGGCTGGACGCCGACGCATTCAACCTTTTGGTCAGCTCTTCTCGCGGGATCATCTACGCGTCCAGAGATCCCAAGGACTTCGCGGACGCCGCGCGCAAGGCTACCGGCAATCTCAGGGATGAGATAAATCGTATATTGGAGCAAGAGGGCAGGCATTGGTCAGAGAACTGAACCTGAACGACGCCGTCCGTCTCAAGAAGCCTCACCCTTGTGGCGGCTATGAATGGGAGATCGTACGGGTGGGGGCCGACATCGGCATCAGGTGCCTGTCTTGCGCGCGTCGGGTCCTTCTTTCGAGATCAGAACTGGAGAGGCGTCTGAAGGCCGTTCAGCCTGCGGACGTTTGACCTGCTGGATGTTTGGATTAAGCCGTATTGGTGGCTCACCGTGGCATCATGGGGGCGGGTCTTGGGCGTTGACACTCGTCAGAAATTGAATTTACAATTGTCTGAGCCGCGCTAGGGTTCATGGTGTGCCAGGCTAGGCAAGCAAGAAGGAGGTACGGTCCATGATCGAGATGGTCATAGACAGCATCCGCGTAAACGTCCTCAGCTTCCAGAGAGTGGTGATCCTGCGCGTTAAGGACTCGGACCGGTATCTCCCGATCTGGATCGGCGCCTCCGAGGCAGACGCCATCGCTCTTAAACTCCAGGACGTGCAAGTGCCCCGGCCTATGACCCACGACCTGCTGCGATCGGCCATTTCGAGCCTCGGCGCGACCGTGAGCCGCATCGTCGTCTCCGACCTTAGCGACGACACCTTCTACGCCAAGATCGTGCTACAGCACAACGGCACCACCATGGAAGTAGACTCGCGGCCCAGCGACGCTATCGCGCTGGCCGTGCGGACCGAAGCCCCGATCTACGCCGAGGATGCGGTCGTCGAACAAGCCGGGGTAGAGATGGACCTGGAATCCGGAAAACCTATGGTGGCCGACCGGGCCGGCCACCATACGCGCCCAGTGGGCGAGGAGGAACTCAAGGGCCTTTCGGCGTACCAGGACTTCATCGGGTCTCTCGACCTCGAGAATCTGGGCCAACAGGAGTCTCCGCCAGCAGGCGGCGAGTCAGAGCAGTAACCTAAACCAAAATTGACTTCGATTTTCCTTGTGATATACTACACAAACTTCCGGAGGCCCCTATGGATTCCCGCGGTATGGGAACAGTTCTCCGGCTGGTGGGCATCGGCTGGGACGTCGCTATCTGTATAGGTG
>JAQBTI010000081.1 GCA_027624995.1 Chloroflexota bacterium | reverse complement strand
ATGTGGCTGCTGGGCGGAGGGACCTACGATACGCCGACGACTCCGACCAGGGAGTACCGCAACGAGGTCTGGAGTTCACCCAACGGTGTCGAGTGGGAGCTTCACATGGGCTCGGCTCCCTGGGCACCACGCCAGTACCACGACGTCGCCGTATTCGACGGAAAGATGTGGGTCCTGGAGGGCTTCCGGGAGCCGGAGGGCAACCTGCGGGACGTCTGGTACTCGGCCGACGGTGTCGATTGGCGCGAACTGCCGGACACGCTCTGGAACGAGAGGCACGCGGCTAGTGTATTCGTCTACGGGGACGCCCTGTGGATGGGGGCGGGCAGCAACGCCCGTCCGATGTTCCCCGACGTCTGGAAGCTGACTCGGAGATAAGAGCCCTCATCCCAGCCGTCTCCCGAAATGGGAGAAGCGGCAAGACATCCTTTCCCAGTGGGAGACGATTGAGGCCGCCCTGAGCCTGCCGAAGGGGTGAGGGTCCGGATAGGCCTAGGCCGGCAAGCACCGCCCAGCGCTCCTCCGAGAGGTCCGCTAGAATCCTAGGCAATCATGTCGATTGCTGCCCCGCCTCCACCGCAGCTTTGAAGTTGGCTGCGGTTTCTTGCAACCCTGACTTCATGCGGCGCCGCATGAAGAGGAGGTCCATGACGGCGGCAATGGGCCGAAGGGGAAGGGGGAAACGCGACTCGGTAACTTGAGTATACCGGGTCCCCTGCTCTGAAGGCTCTAGGCGGAAGTCCAGATGTATTGTGAGGGGTCCCTGTCTCCCAATATGTACTTGATGGTGCGGTGGGTCGAACTCGGTGACCGTCCACTCGCTGCGACCCTTGAAGGGCTCGACTCCGCCCTGCTCATGGTAGACGGTCCCTTTCCCGAACTCCCCCTCGCTCACCGAGATCACGTCGTCGGTGAAAACTACCCACTCAGCGTACCGACTCGCGTCGCTGAGGGCCTTCCACACCGCCTCAGGCGGCGCCTTGATGTCGGTCGTCACGGTTACGCGTCCCATATACCCTCCTTGTAGCTCGGCAATCTTGTACAAGATCCGGCCCGCGCTAAACGGTGGACTGTGGCTTCGTCCCGTCTGCGGCACCAGTCTAACCTTCTTAGGCTTGGTTGACCAGGCCTCCTCAATTCTCAGGGGCGGCGGTTTGGAGAACCGTGGGGCCGTGGGCCCGACCGGTTGACTGGATTCGAGGGTCTGCTACACTCTGCTCGAAGTCTCAGGAGGGCACATTGGCAATGGCCACGGAACGCGAGATGATCGAGGACCTTAAGAATTTCGACACTCCGTCGATAACCAACGTCGTTGCGACCTACCCCGACAACCCCCTGTGCCTCGGGCTCTACAATCCCTGGACTGAGGACTGGTACACCGACACGTCGATACGCTGCATGTTCCCGGAGTTGGGACGGACGGTGGGCTACGCGGTCACCTGCGTGTTCGGGGTCCCCGATCCCGGCTACTCGCGACTGACCTTCATGGACGTTATCGACGCCCTCGATGCCTCCCCGAAACCGACGGTCCTGATACTCCAGCAGAAGTTCCCCGAGAGGATAGCCGCAAAGGTGGGACTGGCCGGCGGCAACATGAACGCGGCCATGAAGGCGGTGGGCTGCGTCGGCGTAGTCTCCAACGGCCCCTCTCGGGACATGGACGAGATACGCCCCACGGGTATGCAATACATGCTGAGCGGAGTCACCGCCGGTCACGGTGGAATGGCCGTCCACGCCGTGAACACGCCTGTGAGCGTCGCCGGGATGGACGTGTCTCCGGGCGAGATCGTGCACATGGACGAGAACGGCGCCGTCAAGTTCCCGTCGGACAAGATCGAGGCCGTCCTCGCCAGCGTCAAGGCGCTTCAGAAGGAAGAAGAGGGACGAATCGGCCTGCTGGGCAAGGCTACGAATGCCGCCGAGGTCCGCGCGGCCTTCGCCGGGCAGTCGTACGCCAGAGAGGATGAGAAGGGGTCCTGACACGCGGACGCCGCCTCGAGTAACGTAGCAGTAGTGGTGGTTCGCGAACCGCCTCTACTGTCGTTTGCAGAGCGTACTTTTCTTTAGCCATATCCCGCATACGCATTCAAGCCCAACTCGACCATGAACACGATTCTCCAACTGACCGACACGATTACAGGTCGCCGGTGCGCAGTTCGCATCGCCCCCGAGGAGGCCGCCGCGCCACTGTCGGGGCTGCTGGAAAGATACGTAAAGCACAGTCCGACCGAACGGCTCCTCCAGGAGAATCGTGCGACGCCCGAGTCTTCGGAGTCCCTCCTGGATTTCCAGGACGTGGTCTACGGATGTTCGGACTCCGGCCTGCTCCAGGGGATTTACCAAGGGGTTGAGTTTGTTCAGGACGGGAGTCCTGTAGCTGTCGATGGCTCCCTATCCGCGCAGACGACTCGTGTGGGTGAAGTCGAAGTCGAGGTGCTGGATGTCGGCATCGACCGGACCAATGCGGGCTACGACAGGAACTGGGCTGGATTCCACAGGCGTCGCTGGGACCGGCACGCGTATATCTACGACGACTTCGTTCGAGGCTCGCTACTGCGGGACAATAGTGAGGGCGAGGCCGACCGGATTCTTCAGCTTCAGTCGAGCGCCGATAAGACTACGTTGGTGAAGAGCCTGGCGCGAAGGGTCTGGGATAGCGATTTCGAGAGCTACTCCCGGTTCGTGGACCGCAGGCTGCCGTACAAGACCGGGGACGAGACGGTGCGCAACATCATCGCCCGTTCGGGCGGAATCTGCTCGGAGAAGGTTCAGGCCCTCAAGTTCCTCACCGACCACTTCGGGATAGAGTCCGAGTATCTTATCGCTGGCGCAGACACACCCGGCCCGGTACCCGAGGACCGGCTCAAAGAGATGCTCGAAACGTTCGACTTCAGGTTCGCCAAGCGACATATGCGCTACTGGCAGCACACGGCCCTTCTCTACCGGATCGAGGGTCAGGGCTTCCTGGTTGACGCCACCAACGGGAATATCCCGTTCCTATTTCTAGATGACATCGACTCCCGTCAGATGCTATCGACCGAAGACAAGGCGCCGGTGAAGATCAGAATGGCGGTCCAGGACGAGGACTTTTACTACCACCGGGTCTCTCAAGACATACCCGAAAACCTACTCTTTGCGATGGGGGCGTGGGTCCCGGAGATCGACCTCGTCCAGGTATTCGACAACGAGCTAGGCCTGATTATCTCCCCTGGGTTCTTTGTGACGCCTATTGTGTACAAGAGCGAGACCAACTTCGAGCAGCTAAGAAGTGAGTATGTCCAGGCCGCCGAGACGGCCGGTCTCGAGTGCTGGGTCGGAGCGGAGTGGACTCTGGACTCTGCTCTCGGCGAGCGGTTCGTGGCCGAAAGTCCCTCCGCCGCCGAGAAGATTCTGGAGGCCGAGGGCCACCTTCTGGCCCGGTACAACCAGTGGGAGGCAAGCGAACACGACGCGGGACTGGTCGTGATGGCACTGGGTCGAGATGGCCAAAACGTACCAGACCCCCGATAGCCTCGTCGACCTGCTGGACGGGTCGGTCCGCGCCGCCGCCAGGACCGCTTTCTATGGTCCTTCGGTAGCCCGGATTCAGGACATCTCCGATTTCGAACAAGTACCCATTACGCCGTTATCGATCTATCGTCGCCAGCGTCTCCCGGACCTCCTGGCCGATCCGTCCAGAGTGGAATGGATAGCCGGGCCGCTCGGAGGCCAGTCCGAGGATGGTGTGGCCGTAGCAGAGGGGCCGGACGAGACGGGGACCAGATATGAGGTGTTGGAGGATGCCGTTCGGGCCGGGCTGGGCGCGGAGCCGGCTGTGACAGCCGTAGTGGTCACATCGGGCCGGCGTCGCCAGTTCGCCGCGGAGGTCGCCACGATTCTGACGCGGTCCGGGATTCCGGCCCACCTCCTGCCCAACGCCAGTCCGGCGAGGACGCGTGAGTTCCTGAGCATCACCGGCCCTCAGGTGATCGTCGTTCTGTCCGACGACCTCGCCGAGGACGCTTTACCTTCGACCGCGAGGCTCTGCGTCACATTTCGGCAGTCACATCGAATGGGCCGAGTGCCTCAGATCGACCTCTACGTGTTGGATGAGATCGGCTTCATGGCCCAGTCCGCTGACCTCGAAAGCTACATCCCCAATCGCGACGTTTTCCACTTCGAACGGTCGGACGACGGATTCCTGGTCGTCACTTCGCTTTACAACCATGTTCGGCCAGTGATAAGAATCAAGACTGAGGATCGGATTGAGTCTGTTGGCCCTTCGTTGAGGTTTGTGGAATTGTCGAGGAGCGGATAAGGTGGCGCGGGACTAATGTTATTCAGAATCAACAGGCTCGTCGCCAAGTTACGCCGAAGAAAAGAGGTTGGGCTAAGTCTCTTGGTGGCCGTCATTGTCGTCAGCATTGTCGGAAATGCGCTGACATTTTTCCTTTTCGATAGAGACCTACAGGACGAGTTGAACGTAGGCGATGCTCTCTGGTACAGCATCGTATCCATAACCACGATCGGATACGGGGACTTAACACCGGTCTCTGTGGGGGCTAGAATTGGAACGACCGTCTTCATTATGGTTTTGGGGCTGGCGGCGTTCACGGCCTCCGTCGGAATCGGCGTAGACTGGATTCTAGACATGCAGTTCAAGGAGCGCACTGGAATGGGTCGAGCTCTCGTGAAAGACCATCTGCTGATCGTCAACTATCCGAACGAGCGACGCGTCCGGCAGATCATCGACGAGTTTCTCGGAGACCCGCAACACAAGGGCGACGAGATCGTCGTCGTCACTGACAAGGTGGAGTCGCTCCCGTTCAGCCTGAGCAACGTGCACTTCGTCCGCGGCTCGCCCTTGGAAGAGGAGACCTACGTAAGGGCAAATGCCCGCGAGGCCCGGCAGGCGATAGTCCTGAGCACCGGATACGACGACGCCAGTAGCGACAGCGTTAACGCCTCTATCGTCTCAATCCTGGAGTACCTGAGTCCGGGGATCAAGACCGTGGCCGAGTCATTGAACGTCGAGCACGCCCTGCTGTTTAAAGGCGCTAAAAACGCCTCCATCGTCCATACCTTCCAGATATCCAGCAACCTGCTAGTCCAGGAAGCGCAAGACCCGGGCATCAACGAGCTTACGTACGCCATCACCAGTAATCAAGTCGAGGGGACGCTGGTCAGCACCCGTGTGGACGATGCTCCGCCGGGTGCTCTGTCCTACTCGGATGCCGCCAAGGCGCTTCTCGACCACGACGTGAACCTGGTTGGCGTGCTCCGCGAAGATGAGGAGGTCCACGTCCGATTTGGGGGGCTGGACATGTTGGAGGGCGACAGGCTCGTCTATGTCAGTACGAGCAGGCACGGCTGGCCAACCATCCGCTCGTTCCTTCCGCAATGACCACCCTGACCGCTGACATTCGGCTGGTTGGACACCCATCTCAGGCTGACGTCGATTGCCTGAGAGAGACCCTCCTCGACTGCCACCGGAGATTCGGCACCTACCGGCGTGGTTTCGAGGTGGCGGGGATTGGTGCCGAGGACCTGCTCGCGAGCGACCCAGTGGAACTCCTTGGGCGGCTCGATACGCTCAACGCAGAGGACTACTCTCTGTTGGCCGACGAGTCCCTTGCCGTAACCGACGCCATTATCGACATGGAGACGTCGTCCGGGACCACCGCTCGGCCGAAGCGCCGGTTCATCTCGGCCCACGACGCTAGCCTGGAAGAGGAGTTCCTGGCCGATATGTTCGCGGTCTGCGGCATCGGTCCTTCGGACCGGGTAGCATGCCTGGACGTCGACCCGCTGGCCGTCATGGCGAGCTTCACGGCGGCGTTGGAGAGTCTGGGAGTACGTGAGACCTACGCGTACACATTCAGTCCCAGCCTCGGAGGGTCCCTTGCGGGCCTTTCTCCTCTCGACCCAACGGTGCTTATTTCCGTCCCCTCGATCATCGAACGCTGTCTGCCAGTGCTGACATCGGAATTCGCGAAGGGACGTGGCGGACACCTGTCCAAAGTCGTCTATGTTGGAGAATCCCTGTCGGCCAAGACACGACGCACGCTGGAGACCAAGCTGGGTGTCGAGGTCTTTGGCTACTACGGCGCCACCGAGACCTCGGCCCTGGGAATCGAGTGCGCCGCCCATGACGGGATCCACCTGTTCAGCGACCGTAATCTGTTCGAGGTCCAGAGTCGGGGCGAAGGAGCCACAGGCGAGCTACTGGTCACCTCGCTTCGCCTTCGATCGATGCCTCTTCTGAGGTACGCTCTCGGGGATGTCATCGAACCCAAGCCGGGTCCCTGCGAATGTGGTCTGGACTACCCGAGAATCGAGGTGTTGGGACGGTCCGACGAGAGCGTATCGGTACTCGGGGCATCCATCGGTTACGAAGCGCTATACGATGCTGTCTACGATGTTCCCGGTGAGTCAATGCAACTGGTCGTCACGGGAGAAGCCCGTGATCTACTGACCATCGTGCTGCCTGAGGAACTCGAGCCAAGCGACTCATCGGTGCGAGATGCCGTCCTGGCGGGCCAGCCGGACCTCGAGTTCCTCGTCACGGGCGGATACGTCGACTTCGAGTTCTCGTATACGTACGGTCGCGAGTCGGCCGATTCACGCAAGCTAAAGAGAGTCGTAGACCTGAGAGAGAGCCATGTGGGCTGATACTGTTGCTGTTGGATCGCCTTTCGAGGTCCGGGAGATGGGACACGAGGACGGTGATCTCGTCCTGGAGAGCCACGGGCTTCTGCGCAGGGCTATGGGCGCGGGCAGGGTCGAAGACTTCGATTCGTTTTTGGACACGCTGTCGCCTTCGACAGACCCCTTAATCATTCCACATGCAGTCTGTGGGTTACGAGAAGGCACAGTAGTCGGGGTCACGGTGGGGGCGTACATGGTCCGGCCGAACGTCGGATTTGTCGCCTACGCAGCGGTCGAGGAGGAGTGGAGGAAGCTTGGACTATACACCGTTTTGCGCAGCCGCCTGGTATTCTGCTTCCAGGTAGACGCTGTCGTCAACCGAGAGGCTAAGCCATCGTATGTGGTCTCCGAAATGGACAGAGGATCGTTTCTACTCCGTCGATTCGTCGACAGCGGGGGCGCGTTCGTCGTGCCCTGTGAGTACGAGCAGCCCGCCGTGCAAGGCCTGGGGTCACGCGCGATGGAGTTGGTGGTGCAGCCGAGGGCGCCCGACCGGGCCGAGGCCATGGCCATGGTGCGCGAGCTGTTCAGAGGCATCTACCGGATTCGGGACCCCGAGTCCGACCCGGCCTTCCGCCGCATCGCTGATTCGCTCCGGGGTACGGGCCGATAAATGGGATTCTCTCGATTGCGTGAAAGGCTCTCTCGCCGAAGGTCAGACGACCGGGACCGGGTAGCCGTCTCTCACGTAAGACGATTCGACTTCTCAGACCGATCTGACGCCGACCTTGCCGATAGGATCGCGCGCATCGGGGAGTTGCAGGCACTCGCCGACGGGGCCCTGTACGAAGCGTGTGCAGTTGTTGCCGAAGCGGTCGATAGGCGGCTGGGCGCCTGGAGGCTATTCGACCACCATGCGGCAACGGCAGGACGGCTGAAGAGGTGCAAGGACCTGGCGGTCCGGCTGCGGGCCAACGCTCCTTACAAGGCCCAGCTGGGCTACTACACGGACTCCGAATTCTTCGATAACGCATCGTTCATTGCCAGCCTCGCTCAGGCCATCGACGAGTTGGGTTTGGAAGAGGCCGAGAGTACCGTTGTCGGGACCATGGTCTACGTAGCCGAGAAGTCGGCGAGCCCGGGGTCCAGCATCCTCCTACGCTCTGAGCTCTACCAGGCGCTCAGGGAGCTGGACGACGACGCGGAGCTGGCCTTTCGCGTTACCGACGAGCAGATCATGGCTGGCCTGCTCTTGTATCGGGGCGGCATCGTCGAGATGGACGCGGGCGAGGGCAAGACCGTCGCGGCCGCCTTCCCAGCCGTCCTTCACGCACTCGAAGGTAAGTCGGTGCACGTGCTCACGGCTAACGACTACCTGGCGGACCGGGATTCTGCTCTGCTAGCGCCCGTGTACGAGTCCCTGGGGCTGACAGTCGGCGCGGTACTGGGTCACATGCCCGACGAAGAGAGAAGGTATGTCTACCGGCGCCGGATCGTCTACGGCACGCTCAGAGAGTTCGGATTCGACTACCTCCGCGATAATCTGCGTATCCCTTCGGGTACACCGGTACAGCAGCCCCTAGAAGCCGCCGTCGTGGACGAGGCCGACCACACCCTGATCGATCAGGCCCGCACGCCACTGATTATCTCAGGCGCGCCAATCGGGGGTCGCCGGGGATTCGCAAAAAGCAGGCGAGCCGTTGAGGAACTCGTGTCCCGCCAGCGGACTCTTGTCCAAGAGGCGGAGAGTCCGCTGGGAGAGCCTTCGAAACAGGACGAGCGGGTGCGCCTTCTTGCAAGGCTGAAGCTGGCCGATCCGAACAACGAGCTGCTTCGGCGCGAGATCATACAAGACGCACGCCTGCGCCGGCGTGTGTCTCGACTGGCGGACTCTGTGGAGCTTCACGACAGAGACGCCCTGGTGGACGGCCTGATGTTCGTCGTGGACCCCCAGATGCGCTCCGTCGCTCTCACCGACGAGGGGCAGGAGTTGATCGAGAGTCGGATCGGTACCGTTTTCGACACGTCAGCACTGGAACGACAGCTTGCAGAGGCGGGGAGATCGACGGACGCCGCTGGCAGAATCCACCGCCGCATTGACCGTCAACACGCACGGATGAACCAGGTCCACCAGCTTCTGCGGGCCCACGTCCTCTTGCAGAGAGACGTGGACTACGTGGTGACGGAAGGAAGGGTCGTTCTGGTCGACGAGCTGACCGGGCGCATGCTTCCCGATAACCGGTACCAGCACGACCTCCACGCGGCCCTCGAGGCGAAGGAGGGCGTCGAGGTGCAGGCCCCTCTCGAGACCCTAGCCCAAATATCCGTGCCGGGATT
Source organism: Chloroflexota bacterium (assembly GCA_027624995.1). Lineage (GTDB taxonomy): Bacteria > Chloroflexota > Dehalococcoidia > Lucifugimonadales > CATQGZ01 > CATQGZ01. The sequence goes on along the minus strand of JAQBTI010000081.1, from coordinate 141 downwards.
CATGCGCCGGTATTCGTCCATCGCCGGCCTGACCGGAACGGCCGTCGACGCAAGCGATGAGTTTGGGCGCGAATACGGACTGTCCGTGGTAAGGGTCCCGTCGGCCCAGGCGTCCCGGCGCGTGGACCTGCCCTCGAGGCT
>JAQBTI010000080.1 GCA_027624995.1 Chloroflexota bacterium | reverse complement strand
ATTGGACACGTGGATAGTGCGAGTATTTGGCCTGGGAGACCCGGCCTCGAAGAGACAATCCTGGTTGCGGCTCAAGGCCACCCCGGGCAACTCCACTAGGTGGTCTATCAGCAAGACTCAATCTGCGTGGCCCAAGGAATATGCTACGTGGACTGCCATTCTCAGGTACTTCGTCGCATATCTAAACTCCCACGGAAAGCCCTGCCCTCACCCCGCTGCCTTCGTAGAGAGTGGACTCAGGTCCAAGGGGTTCTGGACCCCTGCTGACGTAGAGATAGCCCTGTGGACATACGCGAAGTCGACGCATTCCTGAACCTTAGCTGACGAAGCTCATACCTAGGCCCCGCAAATGGTGTCATTCTGAGCCCGCAGGCGAAGAATCTGCTTATGGGGTGCGATGGCGCAGTACTACGTCTACATCATGGCGAGCAGCAATCGGACTCTGTACACGGGTGTGACGAACGACATCCGGCGTCGGGTCTACGAGCACAAGTTCCGCCTTGTGCCAGGATTCACTTCTAAGTACTTCATCAACCGTCTGGTGTATTTCGACGACACGGGTGACGTTTACGGGGCCCTGACATTCGAGAAGCGCATTAAGGGCTGGTCGCGGGCGAAGAAGATCGCGCTCATCGAGGAACGCAATCCTGATTGGATCGGCCTGAGCCAACAGTGGGGGGAGTGAAGCAGGTCCCTCGCTGCGCTCGGGATGACACTGGGCGCTCGGGATAACGTCACTGTGGACGTACGCGAAGTCGACGCATTCCTGAGCCGTATCCGGCGAGCTCGTACTCAGGCCGCCCAGAGGAGACGTGGCCTTCGTCCCCTCGGTGAACCCGGTCGCAAAAAGTGTCATTCTGAGCCCGCAGGCGAAGAATCTGTTTATGTTGAGCAGTGCTCCAGTACTACGTCTACATCATGGCGAGCAGCAGTCGTACCCTCTACACCGGTGTGACAAACGGGAGGCGCTTCGGGATGACGCCTTGGGGGGAGTGAAGCAGATCCCTCGCTGCGCTCGGGATGACACTGGGCGCTCGGGATGACGGTGGTGGAGCTGGGCGCTCCTACCGCGCGACTATGTTGACGAGCTTGCCGGAGACGTAGACGACGCGGGCGAGTTCTTTGCCTTCAATGTATGGCTTGACGCGGTCGCTGGCCAGGGCGGCGGACTTGGCGTCGTCCTCCGAGATCGACGCCGGGACCTCGATGCGGTCGCGCAGGCGGCCGTTGACCTGGACGACCAGGGTTATCACTTCGTCGGCGGCTAGTTCACGATCCCATTCGGGCCACCGACTGTCGTGTATAGAAAACTCGTGGCCGGTCCGCTCCCATAGCTCCTCGGTGACGTGGGGCGCCATCGGGGCCAGCAGCAGCAGCAGTTTTTCGACGGCCTCTCTCCAGGTCTCGGAGTCTATGCCTTTCTTTTCCCACGCCTGATTCATGGAGTTGGACAGTTCCATCAGTGCGGCCAGGGACGTGTTGAACTTGAACTTGTCCAGGTCCTCGGTCACTCTGCGGACCGTTTTGTGGACCTCGCGACGCAGGTCGCGGACGTTTTCAGGATTCGGGGCAACAGTGTCTAGGATCAATTCGGGCTTCTGATGCGCGGCGGGGCGCAGGCACAGCTCCCAGATCCGGTTCAGCCAGCGGGACATGCCGTTGATGCCGCTGTCGCTCCACTCGCCTCCCTGGTCCCACGGGCCCAGGAACATCAGGTAGGCTCGGACGGCGTCGGCGCCTACCCTCTCGACGTAGGCGTCGGGCCCTACGACGTTGCCGCGCGACTTACTCATCTTCTGGCTGTCGGCGATGATGTGCCCCTGGCTGAACAGGCGGACAAAGGGCTCGTCGAAGTCGACCAGGCCCAGGTCTCGCAGCGCCTTGTTGAAGAACCGAGCGTAGAGCAAGTGCATGACTGCGTGCTCCGCGCCGCCCGTGTACTGGTCGACCGGGCTCCATTGCGCGGCGACCTCTGGCTCGAACGCTCCATCGTGGTAGTGCGGACTCGTAAACCTGAGCTGGTACCAGGACGAGTCCACGAAGGTGTCCATGGTATCGGTCTCGCGCTTGGCTGGCCTGCTGCAGTCGGGGCAGGCCGTATTAACGAAGCCTTCGGGCAGGGCCAAGGGCGATTCGCCTGTGGGGCGGAACTCCGCGTCCTCGGGCAGCAGTACGGGCAGGTCCTTCTCGGGCACCGGGACCGTGCCGCACTCGTCGCAGTAGACGATGGGTATGGGGGTGCCCCAGTACCGCTGGCGGGAAATCAGCCAGTCCCTCATGCGATAATTGACGTCGCGACGCCCCCAGCCCTCGGCTTCGACGTGGTCTGCGATGCGCTCCAAGCCCTCGGCGTTAGGTAGGCCGTCGAACAGGCCTGAGTTGACCTGTGTACCCTCCTCGACGAAGGCCTCGCTCATATCCTGGCCGTCCCAGTCCGGCGGAGCGATGACGACCCGAATCGGCAGATCGTACTTCTTGGCGAACTCGAAGTCGCGCTGGTCGTGGGCCGGGACGCCCATCACGACGCCGGTACCGTAGGTCGACAGCACGTAGTCGGCAACCAGTATGGGCACCCGCTCTCCGTTCAGCCGGTTCACGCAATAGGCGCCGGTGAAGACACCGGTCTTCTCCTTCTCGGTTGACATCCGCTCGACCTCTGTCTGCCGCCTGGCCTGTGCGACGTAGGCCTCGACCTCGTCCTTATGCTCGGCGGTCGTCAGCTCCGCCACCAACGAGTGCTCGGGGGCCACGACGACGAAGGTCACGCCGAAGACCGTGTCGATGCGCGTCGTGAAGGTGGCCAGCGCCTTCTGCTCCAGGCCGTACTCGGATATATCGAACTCGACCTCAACCCCGTCACTGCGGCCAATCCAGTTGGTCTGCATGATGTTGATCTTCTCGGGCCACTCGATCTTGGAGTGGTCCAGAAGCTCATCGGCGTACTTCGTGATGCGGAAGAACCACTGGTTCAGGTCGCGGTGCGTGACCTCTGTCTGACACCTCTCGCAATGTCCGTCCTCGACCTGCTCGTTGGCCAGGACGGTGTTGCATGAGGGACACCAGTTAGCGGGCGCGAAGTCCCTATATGCCAGATCGGCCTTATGGAACTGCAGGAATATCCACTGGTTCCATTTGTAGTACTCGGGGGTACAGGTAACGACCTCCCGGTCCCAGTCGTACATCGTGCCCATGGCGCGCAACTGCCGGCGCATGTTCTCGATGTTTGCCATCGTGTGTTTGAAGGGATGGATGCCGCTCTTGATGGCGGCGTTCTCGGCGGGCAGTCCGAAGGCGTCGAAGCCCATGGGGTGCAGGACGTTGTAGCCCTGCATCTTCCTGAAACGGGCGTGTGCGTCGGAGGGCGCCATGGCGTACCAGTGGCCGATGTGGATGTCGCCCGATGGGTACGGGTACATGGTGAGTTCGTACCACTTGGGACGCGGGTCGTCGTCGCGGACCTGGTAGATGCCGTCCTTGGCCCAGCGAGCCTGCCACTTGGCTTCGATTTTGGTGTGGCTGTAGCGCCGCTCGGCTGCCTTTGTCGAAGTTGTCACGGCTTGTCTCCTACTGCCCAAATCGACCATCCCCCTGGCCCCCGTCCTATCCAGGAAGGGGGGAAAGAATGGGCCTTGGGGGACACCCCCAGACCCCCGTCGAAGGGGCTACTCCCTTCGGAAACCCCGTCTTCACGCGTTTGCCTGATCACACATGCCTCCTGACGGATAGCGGAAGCGGGCGACCCAGCGCAGCCCGTCTCATAAGGGGGGCGGGAAACCTCCTCTCCCATTTCGGGAGAGGATTGAGGTGAGGGTGCCCCTCCGCCGCTCCGAAAACGGCGTGGTATCTCGATAATGTGCCGATTTCCGACGGCCCCCTCATCCTAACCTTCTCCCGCGGAGGGGAGAAGGGACTTCTGAGACAGGCTCATACGTTCGCCCTGACCTTGTCGAAGAACCTCTCCAGGCTGACTTTGCGAGACCCTGTGGACCTGAATTGTGACTGTTATTCTTTCTTACCGCCGACTGCGGTCGAAACCGTGACTCTGACACCCATTATCGTTCCCGTGGCCGCTTCGCGGACAGCATCGCCCGCGGCGTCGCTGACGTCGTAAGCAGCCTCTACCGCGACTGCGGCGGCGGCGGCCGTCGCGTCGACCCCGATGCTCTTGCTGGTTTCAATCGCGCCCTCGACCGCGGAGCGAGCCACCTTCGCCAGGTCGCCTCCTACCGTTGCGGTCGACGCGATTAGCTCTCTCGAAGCCTGCTGGGCAGCCTTTGTGACGTCACCGCCGATTCCCGCGACGCCGGCGATGACGCCGCCAATGGTCGCTTTGGCCGTCTGGGCCAGCTCGCCTCCGACCTCACGTCCTCCCTGGATCGCCCCTCTGGTAACCTGTGTGACGGACTCTTAGGCCGTCACACCCACCGACGCCGCGCCCCGAATGCCGCCCTCGACGGCGTTCTTGCTCGCAGTTCCCAGCTCGGTGCCCACGCCGCTCGAGCCACGAATCGCGCCCACGACAACGTCGTGCACCACCGTAGCGGTGGCCGTCGCGACTTCGCCCGTGCCCTCGATGACCCCGATAACAGAGTCCTTGATCAGGGCTCCCGCCTCACCGGTCACCCGACCCGTCGCCTCGATTGAGCCAGCGATAGCGTCTTGAGCAAGGTGTCCGGCGTCGCCGCCAATGGTGCGTGCGCTCTTAAGGGCATTCACCGTTGATTCGCGGACCAGGTCAATCGATACGCCCGTCACGTCGCCGGTACCATTTATGATGCCGGTGACCGAGTCTTTCACCAGATTCCCTATTCTGCCGATGGCCATTTGGTCTACTCCTCTTCGTGATGTTTTTGATGCAGCGGTATCGTCCAGTACGTGTCTTGTGGCCGTTCTCTAGCCGGTAGTTGGCCGCGCGTGGTCGTGGATGTGGCCCTCCGTCTCGTGCTCTTTCTGAGCGTTCACGTGCGCCGCGTGCGCATGTTCCACCGCCGAGTGATTGTGCTCATGGGAATGAGTTGAGATCCGGTGGTCCAGCTTGCCACCCTCGCCTACAACGTGGGTAACGTGGTTATGCTCCTGTGTGTGAATCGTCTGCTCATGCTTGTGCTTTGGCTGCGGAGGCATCGGCCTGTTCTCCTCTCCCGAAAGATGTGTAAAGGGCGGAGAGATAATGTACCACCTGGGCGGTCGAGCGCTGAGATGTGGCGTTTGAAAATTGTACCGCCCGTCGCCTTCAATCAGGAGCGACCCAACCTGATTGAAGGTGGACTGGATGTACAAGGTGGAGATGTACCTGCGAATTCGCAGAGCTTGCATTGTAGAAGGGATGAGCGCTCGAGAGGCTGCGCGGGTATACGGACTGCACCGGGACACGGTGCGCAAGATGCTCGAGTACTCGGTGCCTCCAGGGTATCGACGGGACCGACCGCCTGGTCGACCGAAGCTGGACCCATACAAGGGCGTGATCGATCAGATCCTCGAGATGGACCGGGGAGTTCCGAAGAAGCAGCGTCACACCGCCAAGCGTATCTATGAGCGGTTGAGGGACGAGCACGAGTTCCCCGGCAAGTACACAATCGTCAAGGACTACGTTCGGGAGCGCAGTCGTCGGACCCGAGAGATGTTCGTACCTCTGTCCCATTCCCCGGGACATGCCCAGTGTGACTTTGGGGAAGCGTTGGTGGTCATCGGCGGAGTCCAGCAGAAGGCCCACTACTTCGCCATGGACCTTCCTCACAGCGATGGGTGCTACGTGAAGGCCTATCCTGCCGAGACCACCGAGGCCTTCTGCGACGGACATATTTCCGCCTTTGCGTTCCTGGGCGGGGTACCCCAGAGCATTGTGTACGACAACACCACCCTGGCGGTGGCCAGGATACTTGGAGATGGCCGGCGGCGGCGGACCAGGGTGTTCTCCGAGCTTCAGTCCCACTACCTGTTCGAGGACAGGTTCGGCCGTCCAGGCAAAGGGAACGACAAGGGGAAGGTAGAGGGCCTGGTGGGGTATGTCCGCCGCAACTTCCTGGTGCCCATCCCCTCTTTCGAGAGCTTCGAGGATCTCAATGTCCATCTGGAACAGCAGTGCCTCAGACGGTTCGAAACTCGACTGCGCGGTCACAGCGAGACGATAGGTGAACGGCTGGAGCGGGACCTGAAGGCATTACTGCCGGTGCCGGCCGTGCCCTACGATGCCAGCGACAAGCACGCGACCCGGGTCAGCTCTCTGTCGCTGGTCAGATACCGCACCAACGACTACTCGGTGCCTGTGGCCTACGGCCATCGGGACGTGTTGGTCCGCGGATACGTACACGAGGTTGTGATCAGCTGCGGGTCGGAGGTCATCGCCCGTCATCGGCGCTCCTACGACCGGGATGACTTCGTCTTCGACCCGGTCCATTACCTGCCGCTCCTGGAGCACAAGACGGGAGCATTGGACCAGGCGGCGCCACTGGTTGGATGGGAGTTGCCCGGGGAGTTCGACATACTGCGGCGGTTGCTGGAGTCTCGGATGGGCAAGCGAGGGAAGCGGGAGTTCGTGCAGGTGCTGAGACTGATGGAGAACTTCCGGAAACAAGAGGTCCACAACGCCGTACGAGACTCTCTCCGTCTGGGGGCGGTGAGCTTCGACGCTGTCAAGCACCTGGTGCTGTGCAGGATCGAGGGCCGGCCACCGAGGCTTGATATGGAGCTGTACCCCTATCTGCCCAAGACCAATGTGATGGCGACGTCAACTCGGGACTACATGACTCTCCTGGCGCGAAGCCGGTCATGAGCGACAAGTCCACGGTGCTGCTCGAACACCACCTGAAGGAGCTCAAACTCCCTACGTTCCTGAGAGAGTACGACAAGCTAGCCGGCCAGTGCGCCGCCGAGGGGACTGACCATCCGGACTACCTGCTGCGTCTATAGGAGTTGGAGCTGATCGACCGTCATCGTCGCATGGTGGATCGGCGGATCAAAGCGGCCTGCTTTCCAACGACCAAGAGCCTGGACACCTTCGACTTCCTGTCTATGCCGTCCCTCAACAAGGCTCTGGTGCTGGAGCTGGCCAGGTGCGAGTACGTCGAGCGCAACCAGAACGTCATCGCTCTCGGCAACAGCGGCACCGGCAAGACTCATGTCGCCCTCGGTCTCGGTCTTGCTGCATGTCAGCGTGGACTGTCAGTGGGCTTCACTACCGCTGCCGCCCTGGTACACGAACTGATGGAGGCCAGGGACGAACGGCGCCTGCTCAACCTGCAGAAACGCCTGGCCAATCTCAAGCTGCTGATCATCGACGAACTGGGCTTCGTGCCGTTGTCCAAGACCGGGGCCGAGCTGCTCTTCGAGGTGTTCAGCCAGCGCTATGAGCGAGGATCGGTCCTGGTGACATCCAACCTGCCTTTCGACGAGTGGACCGAGGTCTTTGGCTCTGAACGGCTTACCGGAGCACTCCTTGATCGCCTCACTCACCATGTCGACATCCTCGAAATGAACGGGGACAGCTACCGCCTCAAGCACAGCAGGCAGACCAATTCTGATCAAGCGATAGTCTAGGCCCAAGCTTCAACAGACCACGACTCTTCTACTACTCATGATGCCACGTCTACTGGTACAGTTTTGCTCCGCCCCGCTGGTACACTTTTCCTCCGCCCTTGACACAGTTGGCTGACATCCACGACATCGGATAACCCAAGACACCGTGTTGACGGTTCGCACTGCGCTTCCTACGATAGACCGGATTCTCAACCAGCCGGTCTTGCCAGAGGTGATCTCGTTCCGGTGCGACGATATTGAGGAGACGGTCAGGACCCTTCAAGAGAAGGGCGTAGTCTTCGGGAGTCCCGTCCAAGACAGGGATTCGGGGATAGTTACAACGTTCGAGTTGCCAGGGGGCGTCGAAGTCTTGCTGTACGGGCCCAAGCACCCACAGGCATAGCCATCATCGGCGGAGTGATTTCTTGAAGCCCGAAGCCGTTAGTTAAGTTTGTAGCCAAACCCGCGAACGGTCACTAGAAACTGTGGACGAGAGGGGTCGTCTTCGATCCTAACGCGGACGCGACGCACGCACTGCTCGATCTCGTGATTGCCTACGTCGCCATCTTCCCGCTCGGCCCACACGGAGGCGGCGATCTCGTCCCGGTTGATGGCCTCACCGCGCTTGGAGTCAAGTAGCATCAGCAGGTCGAATTCCTTCCTGCTCATCGGCGGGTCGAGTCGTTGGTCCCTGACGTACACCTGGCGGGCCTTCGGGTCGACGACAACCACGCCGGAGGCTGGCTCAATGGCGGAAAGAGAGACCGTTCTGGTGCCAGCACGCTGGAAGCGGAAGGAGACATTGCTGCCGCCAAGGTGGATGATATCGCCCTGCTTGAGGACATGTTCGCCCTTTTCGATTCTCTGGCGATTGACCTGAGTGCCGTTTCGGCTTCCGAGGGCGCGTATCCGGTGGGCTGAGGCTGTGGCCAGTATCTCGGCGTGATATCGGGAAACGGCGACCTCGTCAAGAACGACGTCGTTGTCCGGCTGCCGTCCCAGAGTCGTCCTGCTCAAAGACAGGATGATAATAGAGCCACTCTCGGCTCCGCCCTGTACGATCAGGACTGGCCTATCGCCGCTATCTGCAGCCCGCTTTTGCCCGTTGGATCCGTCTGCTATCAAGACACCGACTCCTCAATCGCGGTGCAAGTCTACGTTGGATTGTACAGAATTGTTGAGCTTCGCATCTACCGAGAATGGACGCATCAGTGCCGCAATTCTGTCGTCCCGCGCACATGAGGTCTATGGGGGTAGCTTCATGCTTACCGGCCCGGGTTTCTCCGTCCTAGGCGCTCAGTACGCTATAATTGAGGCGCCGATTGACGGCTTTTGGCTCCAGTGGGGGAGTGTCGGAATTGGTAGACGAGCATGATTTAGGATCATGTGCCGAAAGGCGTCCGGGTTCGAGTCCCGGCTTCCCCACCAAGCCATCCACGAGTGCCGGTGATAGTAGTTAACGCTTTTAGGTGAACTGTTAACAGAAGTGTTAACAAGATGGCAGTATCTTTGGTACAGATCAGTCCTCCACGGGCGCTTTCCGTTTACCATATAGCTTTAGTACGCAGGAGAAAGAGGTACCCTCAAAAAGTGTGTAAATAATCAGGCGGTGTA
>JAQBTI010000079.1 GCA_027624995.1 Chloroflexota bacterium | reverse complement strand
ATCCCTCCTTGAGATCGAAGACCCCCTCCATCTCGACCCACCATTCGTCTGCCCTGGCGCCGGGCACCTGCTCCTGATAGGTACGCATCAGCTCGTCCCACTCTCGTGCCCGGCCTGAGCGCATGTACCGTGGAAAATCCCGCCGGAGGTCGAAGCTGTTCGGGACCTCAACGTAAATGAAGAGCCGTCGCCCGTGGAGGAAGATCTTCATTTTGGAGATACCCAGGCTGCGGAGCCCATCCAGGACCTCGGGCCACACCGCCCGATGGTACTCCTTGTAGAGTTCGATCGTTTCCGGGTCGTTCTTGAGGTCCAGGGCCATCGAAGAGTTTTCATGGGATTCGGCCTCCAGACGGGAGCGATGATGGTCCAAGACGATATCCCTCGCCTCTGGTCCGGTCAAGTGATGTTCAGACTTGTACCGATGAAGCGGAGCCCGACTGAGTGACCCGCTGGGAGGAGACGTTCGTCCTGTCCGTGCCCGGTACTGGCTCGCGGCCGGCCTGAGCGCCGATTCTGAAGAAGGCTTCGGCCTCTTCGTCTCCGGGGAACATGAACTCGACGCGAAGCTCGTCGAGCGTCACCTCACGTGCCGTTCCGAACCGGGCCACCATGGATACGGTCTTGATCACCTGGTCTCCGATCCGAAGGTGGGGACAGATGACCAACTCCGCGCGGGCGTTTTCATCGTCAACGGGGACATCTTTCATATAGGCTTCCGCTCGCGCGAGCAGCTCTTGAAGACGCTCGTCCGGACCCGAATCGGCGACTTCCCTCCGCATATGACGCAGGAACGTCCACCCTACTGCCGGGAAGTTATCGATCATCTCGCGAATCGGCCCCGGCCCGAGTAACGTCTCAACGAGACTGATCGGGCCGTCACCGGTCAGGGGAAAGATTCGACGACCCGCTACATTCGCGTCGATCATCTCCCACCAGCGGTTGATGACGAATGCGGGATAGGGCTCATGGGATTCGAGCAGCTTTCCAATGGCGGCGCGGAAAGGCGCAGCGGCTCCGTCCGACAGCGGCACCTCCGGATAGCTGGGCGCCAACCCCGCTGACTCCAACAAGATGTTCCGGTCTCTAAGGGGGACCTCCAGCGCCTCGGCGACTCTCTGGACGACATCCACTCTGGGCCTTGAGCGACCCGTCTCGATGAAAGAGATGTGGCGCTGGGATAGGTCCGCTCGAATGGCGAGATCAAGCTGGCTCATTCCACGTTGTCGCCTCCATAGCTTCATATGGTGGCCGAACGCCGGCCCCCGGCCAAGAGTTGCTGTGCTCACGGTTCCACACCTCCGATGTTCTGTTGGGACGATCTTGCCCGAGGCTCTAGATTATTTCAATTACCTGTTAAGGAATTGCGACCATTATCTGCACCATCTATTCTAGAGCCACCGAAGGAGGTTGTCGAACATGTAGGCATCGGATTGTTCAAGCGAATCCAGGCTACAGGGGTGATGTCGGGCAAAACTAAAGTGCGGACACTAGGAAAATACAGGCCAGAACGCAATTAACTAAGGAGGACTAAATGACAACCCAACAACCCATATCGGCGGAATTCCCTTTCGAGTCGCGCTACATCGAGGTGCACGGCTCCAAGATCCACTACGTGGAGGAAGGGTCGGGCGACCCGGTGCTCTTCTTGCACGGCCAGCCGACTTCGTCCTATCTGTGGCGAAACGTCATCCCGCATGTGTCTCCCGTGGCGCGGGCGATCGCAATGGACAACATAGGATTCGGCAAATCGGACAAGCCCGACATCGAATACCGGTTCGTCGACCACGTGAAGTACGTCGAGGGGTTCATCGAGGTGATGGGGCTTAAGAACGTGACGTTGGTCATTCACGACTGGGGGTCGGCGCTGGGATTCCATTATGCCATGCGTAACGAGTCCAATGTGAAGGGCATCGCCTTCATGGAGGCCGTTCTGATGCCCATCCCTAGCTTCGACTCGATGCCTACTGAGGAGCTGAAGAAGACGTTCCAGGCGTTCCGCACCCCCGAGGTTGGGTGGGATATGATCGTGAACCAAAACATGTTCATCGAGCAGCTCGTGCCTGGGATGGTAGTGCGCAAGCTTACTGATGCCGAGATGGACGCCTACCGCGAGCCGTTTACGGACCCATCGACCCGCCTGCCTCTCTGGCGGTGGCCGAACGAGGTCCCCATCGGAGGCGAGCCGGCAGACGTCCACGAGATCGTAAGCGCCTACGCTGCCAAGCTTCAGGAATCCGATCTGCCCAAGCTGCTGTTCCACGCCGACCCCGGCGCTATCATCCCGCTGCCCATGGTGGAGATGATCAAGCAAAGCTACAAGAATCTAAAGACGGTGGACATAGGCCAGGGGTTACATTTTATCCAGGAGGACAACCCGCATCTGATCGGTGAGGAGATCGCCGCTTGGTATAAGACGTTGTGAGGACCCTGGGCCGGCCCGCTGCGACTGACACCGCGACCCCTTCGCTAGAAGCAGTGCTGAAGAATCGCCTGCCCCGGTGTTGTCGGCCGGGGCAGGTCTGCAACAATACCATCCTGTCAGCGTGCGTCTGATTCGGTCAAGTGATGTTCAGACTTGCACCGATGAAGCGGAGACCAAGTCGCTGAGTGACCCGCTGGGAGGATACGTTCTTCCCCTGCGTGCCATAGAAGAGGGTTCGTCCGCTATGCGCTGGGAGCGATGCCCACCCGGCAGTCGCCGCTGTCGCGAGCCGCGCCCTCGGAATCCGGGCATAGTGGCCACGCCCACCTCGGCGCTCGCCGGCCCGACGCCGACCGTAAAGGCGATGGACGCGATCTCGTTTCCGTCGAGTGCGACACGCCACGGCGCCCAGAACTCGCCGACATCCGCGAATCCCATCCCCACAAGGCCTTCTGGCATCCCTCGCTCAATCAGACCAGCGACGAGGCGGTCGCCGCCAGGGGTATTGGAGCCCACCAACGCCGCAGGGTGCTCATAGTCAAGTCGGTCCGGAAATGTCCAGTTCAACCCCACCTCATACCGGTCTACCGGCGCCTCGGCGGCCAGGAGCCGGAGGTAGTCGGCGAGGTGGACGGGCATACTGTCTGGATGGCGGAGTGCAGGCTCGCGCGCGACCAAACCTTCAATCGCTTCTGTCGTTGTCTCACCTACGTCGTGGCGTAGCCAGGCGACACTGCCCGAGGCACATCTTGTGAGGCGAAATCTCGGCGCGGCCTCGCCAACCGGAGTGTTTTTTCGCAGAATCCGACCGGAGTCGCCCAGCACGAGGAATGTGGCGGCCTGGATTGTCAGGAGGTCTAGGTCATCCAAGACAGGGATCGTTATTCACAAACGCAGACCCTGGGGACTCGGCGCTTCCGTTAAGATAAGGCGCTCCTGGCGAAGCTCTTCCCACAGTTCGGACGGAATCGGTACTCTTGCCATCGCCAGGTTCTCTTCCGCCTCGGCGGGCGACCTGGCGCCTGGGATCGTTGAGGCGACCGCCGGGTGGCCGAGGCCGAACTGGAGTGCCGCCGCCTTGAGGGGTACGCCGTAGCGGTCGCACACGGCCTTGATGGCCCACGCTCGGTCGAGTACGTCGGGTGAAGCGTCGGCGTAGAAGTACTTCGCTCCCGGCGCGAGGTCCGACGCCAACACCCCGCTGTTGTATGGTCCGCCCAGAATGACCCGGACGCCCTTTTCCTCGCACAGCGGCAAAAGCTCCGGGAGGGCGGACTGGTCCAGGAGAGTGTATCGGCCCGCGAGTAGCACGTAGTCGATCTCTGTCTCCGTGACGTATCTCCCCAGCGCCTGCCACTGATTCATGGCCGCGCCGATGGCCCCGACGGTGCCCCGAGCACGCAGCTCGTGCAGAACTGGGTAAGTCGCATCCATGGTCTGCTTGTAGTGGATTGGCTCGCCGAAGTCGTCGGTTGTGACCGACTCTCCCTCGTCGGGGTCATGAATGAGAAGAATGTCGACCTGATCCAGGTGCAGCCGCTGGAGGCTTTCTTCGAGTGAACGGAGCACGCCGTCTCGACTATAGTCGTAAACCGGGACGGCCAACGGGACATTGTAGAACTGGGGGGGATCGTCGAAATGGTCAACCGGCACGAGCACCCGGCCGACTTTCGTCGAAATCGTGAATCGGTCCCGGGCCACTCCGGCCAGGGCGGTGCCGTAGAATCGCTCGCTCTTGCCATGGCCATAGAGCGGGGCGGTGTCGACGTAAGACACTCCGAGCTCGATGGCCGTCCGGATGGTCGCGGTGGCGTCCTCGTCGGTGACGTCGGAAAAGAGACCGCCCATCGCCGCACCTCCGAGGCCGACCCTGGTGACCTTCACTCCGGATGAGCCGATGAGTGATGTTTCCAACGGTTCCAAGTAGCAAGCCTCGCGGGAGTTTCGCGGTCATGTTAGCGCAGCGGAACTCGGCTCGACAAACGGCCTGCGTCCGCGTCCGGCCGACCTGATTCGAGTTCCAGCAGGCCGGTCGCCCCCTTGCATGAGCGCCGTGGTGCGGATGCCGCATCGCGTTTCGACCGGCGCTCCGGGCTGATATAATCGCCTCCTAATCCCCGAGTCGTCAGGTGCTTATTCAGTCATGGCTGTTCGCAAAGCGGTAATCCCCACAGCAGGGTTCGGAACGCGATTCCTGCCCGTTACAAGATCGATCCCCAAGAACATGCTGCCGGTCTTGGACCGTCCAAGCATCCACCACACGGTGGAGGAGGCGGCGAACGCGGGCATACAGCACATAGTGTTCGTGCTGACCCACGGGCAGGAAGCAATAGGCCACTACTTCGACAGACTACCGGAGCTGGAGCAGACGCTAGAAAGCCGGGGGGAGTACGGAATTCTTCAGCAGATGGTCGACATCTCCGAGATGGCGGAGATCAGCTATGTCTACCAGAAGCGGCAACTGGGGCCTGGCCATGCCGTGCTGACGGCCAGGGCGGCAATCGGGTCCGAGCCCTTCGCCGTTCTCTTCCCCGACGATCTCATCTTTAGCGAGGTCCCGACCATAGCGCGCATGATCGAGCTGTTCGAGGAGCGCGAGCGTAGCGTCATTGCCGTGGCCGAGTTACCGGACGAGACGATTCCAAGCAAGGGAATCATCGACCCGAGGCCGGTAGCCGACCGCGTATTCGAGGTCGTGGGACTGGTGGAGAAGCCCAAGGTAGAGGACGCGCCATCTAACCTGGGAATCGTCGGCAGGTACGTTCTAACGCCGGACATCTTCGACACGCTCGAATCTGTGCAGGCTGGAGCGGGAGGTGAGATCTGGCTGACGGACGCTCTAGGGGCATTGCTAGGAAGCCAGAAGGTCTACGCCTACCAGTTCCCGGGTATGCAGTTCGACGTTGGTAACCCGCTGGGCCTTCAGATGGCCTCTATCTACGCCGCTCTTCAGAAGAAAGAGCTCTCGGTCCCCCTTCGGGCGTGGCTCAAGGGTGTTCTGTAGGGTCTTGGGTTTGGTTGGGTTTGGGAGTCATGATGGATTCCCAGCGACGGCGGAGTAAATCCGTCCCCTCGGCAAACTCAAGACAGGCGGCTGGGAGGAATCGTGAACGAGGTAGCGCCGCTTGCGGGTGTGCGTGTGATTGCGGCGGAACAGTATGGCGCAGGGCCGTGGGCGACCATGCTTCTGGCCGACCTGGGCGCCGAGGTCATCAAGATCGAGAACCCCAGGTCCGATGGCGACATCGGTCGCTACGTCCCTCCTTACACCTCTGATCAAGACAGCATCTACTTTCAGAGCTTTAACCGTAACAAGAAGAGCATCACCCTCGACCTGCAGCACGAGAGGGCCAGGGAAGTCCTGCACCCGTTGGTGGAGGCATCAGACTGCGTCTTCAACAATCTGCGTGGCGACCTCCCGGCAAGGTTGGGGCTGGACTACGAGTCGCTCGGGCCGGTCAAGCCGGCCATCGTATGTTGCTCGCTGTCGGCATTCGGCCGGACCGGGCCGCGGGCAGCCGAACCCGGGTATGACTACCTGATGCAGGCGTACGCCGGATGGATGAGCATTACCGGCGAACCAGATGGACCGCCTCAGAAGACCGGTCCATCGATCGTTGACTTGAGCGCCGGAGCGACATCTGCCATCGGCGTGCTGGCCGCAATCATGCGTGCGCGCCAGACCGGTCTCGGATGCGATGTCGACGTCAGCCTGTTCAACACGGCCCTCTCCGAGCTGGCCTACGTGGCGGCCTGGCACCTATCGCGTGGCTATGAGCCGAAGAGGTTTGCGGACTCGTCGCATCCGTCGCAGGTGCCTTCCCAGTCGCTACCCACACGAGATGGTTGGCTCGTGGTGATGTGCGCAAAGGAGAAGTTTTACGTGGAGCTGGTGCGGATAATGGGGAGGCCGGACCTCGCCACTGACCCGCGGTTCAGGACGTTTTCAGACCGCCTCGAGAACCGTGACGCGCTCGTCCCCATATTAAAGGGGCTGTCCGTGCAGAAAACGACAGCCGAGTGGCTCCACCTGCTGCGCGGACATGTGCCGTGTGCTCCTGTGAACACCGTTGAACAGGCCTTCAACGATCCCCAAGCAGCTGAGGACGGTCTGATACTAGACATCCCGCACCCGGATTTTGGGTCCATTCGGCAGGTCGCCAGCCCGATCCGGATGACGGGAACACCGACGGACCATCGTCGAGGTCCGAAGCTGGGGGAGCACACCGACGAGGTGCTCAAAGGGCTGGTGGGGTGGACCGACAAACAGATCGAGCAGGCGCGCCGCCAGGGTCTGCTCTGAAGTCAACAGGAGGAGCGAATTGAGCAAGTCACCGCAACGCTTCAGGGAGGCGAGAGACCGAGGTTCTGCATTTCTACTCAAACATATGCGGCCCGACGGCGGGTTCGGCGATCCGGCTCTCGGCGTCACCGACTATTACAAGGTGCCGTCAGCGTTGCAGGTCTCCGGACACTCGGACGCCGCAAACCGGCTGTGTCACTGGATAAGGACCCACGGAATGACTGCCGACGGAGACTTCGGCCCGAGGCCAGGGGGGACAGATGATTACTTCTACGCCTATTTCAATGTCTGGGTCGTCATGGGGGCGCACCGGCTAGGGCAGTTCGACCTCTCGCAGCGGGGGATGGACTTCCTGATGGACTTCTGGGACCCGGAGAGCGGCGGTTTCTACTCCAGCTTCACAGATCGGGATGAAGGGACCAAGCAGGACCTCTGGGTCGTGGCCGGCTGCGGAATCGCGGCCCTATATGCTGGGAGGCTCGACGTGGCCGAGGGCGTCGGTACATGGATGAAAACGCTGATGGGCGCTCAGGCTGACTATCCCGCCAGGATGTACACGGTGTACAGCCGGACGAACGGCTTGTTCACCGACGTTGACCTGGCCGACGACGTGCGCTATGTCGTCCACAACGACGCAGAGAGGGACCAGTATTTCTTTCACCCTGGGATCGCGGGCGGATTCCTGGCTCGCCTCTATCAGGCGACCGGCGACGAAGAGTGGCTCGACCTGTCAAAGGAGTACATGAGGTTCGCGGAGGGCGCCAACGACTACTTGTTCCGGCTGCTCAGGGCAGGCAAGGTTGCTTGGGCGGCGTCGGTGCTATGGAGGCTGACGGGGGAGAGTAAGTACCAAGAGATGGCGGTCCGGACTGGGGACTACATCATCGACTCTCAAGCGGAGGACGGATACTGGAACTCCGACGGAGAGGCCGGGCCCAGTAACGACGCGACCGCCGAGATGGTAGTGTGGCTAGACGAAGTTCACCAGGCGGTCGGCGGGGGAATGCTGAGGCTGAGCGCCCGGCGAACGCGGCGTTGTCACAAGTACCGGGTTGGGACGACCTCGTCCCAGAGATCGGCGCCGGACACAGGCCCGGCGCCGCTAAGAGCGTGTTTGGGGCTAGTAGCTGCTCGGGCCCCGATGCTTCTGGAAGCAATCGTTGCAGTAAACTGGGCGGGTGCCCGTGGGCTGGAAAGGTACCTCTGTGTTGTTGCCGCAATCGGCGCAAACGACCGGGTACATCTGCCTTGACCCACCACCGCCGAATCCTCCGCCGCCACCACCACCGCCCTGGGAACGTCTCTGCTGTCTACAGTTGGAACACCGCTTTGGGTCGGTGTATCCCTTTTCCATATGGTAGCGCTGGTCGTCAGCGCTAAAGCTAAAGGAGTCGCCGCACTCGGCGCACACCAACGTCCTGTCCTGAAAGACCACCGTTCGACCTCCGTTCGCCAACGAAACTGGGCATCAACGACCGCTCGGTTCTGGATCACGATAACCCATTAACGCTGTCGATCGCAGCCAGCGCCACTTTAGCATAACCCAGGAATGCGCGCAACATAGCTACGAGCCTATCCGATCCGTGCATTGACGTGAATCCGAAGAGTGACCGCGCACGTATCCGTCTGAGGATGGCATGGGAGCGCCGAAAACTCACAATTATCAGATGGACACGCAGATAGGGGTCAGATATGATTGGCGAGTGCCCTCAATATCGGGAGGGCCGCTCCCAACGGTCGACCATGTCGCGGTCTTGCTTATAGACCGTCCAAGCCTATCGGGATTCCGAATACAGTGTCACGTTGAGGCGGACACGGCGTCCCGGACATCGTCCAAGGAGGACTTGTTGCAGGACCAAAACAACGCCAGAGAAACCGCTCGGAGAATCGTCGATAATGTACAAGACGTAATAATCGGCAAGGAACGGGCGATAGAGTTGGGAGTGATCGCCTTGATGTGTCAAGGGCACGCCCTCATTGAGGACGTGCCCGGCGTGGGAAAGACGATGCTGGCCCGAAGCCTCGCGCGATCGGCGGGTTGTTCGTTCAAACGCATCCAATTCACGCCTGACCTCTTGCCCACGGACGTTACTGGTGTCTCGATCTACAACCAGAAGGACGGTGAGTTCGAGTTCCGAGAGGGCCCCATAATTTCGCAGCTCGTTCTGGCAGACGAGATCAACCGAGCCACCCCGAAGACGCAGTCTGCTCTTCTGGAGGCTATGGAGGAGCGCCAGGTTACCGTAGAGGGCGTCACCCACGAGGTGCCTCGGCCGTTCATGGTCATGGCGACCCAGAACCCCGTGGAGTACGAGGGCACGTTTCCTTTGCCCGAAGCTCAGCTCGACCGATTCCTCCTAACCATCTCCCTGGGCTACCCGACGGAGGAGGAGGAGTTGGCGATTATAG
>JAQBTI010000078.1 GCA_027624995.1 Chloroflexota bacterium | reverse complement strand
ACCAGTATCGTGCTGATGTCGCGATCGGCCACAAGGTATCGGATCGTTAGCTCGACCACCGATAGTCCCGAGTCTCTATGTATCCCGTATAGCCGCTTTATCCGGTCCTTGAACTCAGGCGTCGTCCCGTCAGGAAGAAAGGTCAGCCACTCCGCGACGTTTGCGAAGATGGGAAGCAACTTGAATATACCGCCCAGAACCACGCCTACGTTCTTACGTCGGGCCAGCGGGATCACATCGCGGCGCGCCCCCCTTTGGAGAGTGTCGTAGTCGAACGCGGGCAGGCAGATGTCGACGTCGACGTTGCTCAGTACTCGGGCCACGGACGCGAACATTCCGCCCGTGATGCCGGTGAACCGGCACAGGCCCTCGGCCCTGGCGTCCTGCAGCACCCGCATCCCCGGCGCTCCCACGAAGTCGTAGTCGGGGTCGAGCGGGGTTTGCTTGTCCGCGGGCGGACTGTCCGTCCACCAACGGTGCGCATGGACGTCATGGACCTGAAGGACGTCCACGCTGAAGCGGCGCAGGAGTCGAAGACTTTCGTCGAGCTGTGAACGAATGGCTTCGTAGGAACGGAATCTGGGCGTGGATGGGAGCATCCCGATCTTGGCCGCAAGCAGGTACTTTTCCGGCCGGTCGCGAAGGGCGTCGCCAAAGATCGGCTGACTCATCCCGCCAGAGTAATGGGGCGCGGTGTCCAGGTAATTGACGCCGAGCTCCAAGGCACGGTGAACGGTTGCCACACCCTCCGCAAACGAGTGTTTGTACAGTCCGTTCCCACCGAGGCCTATGACGGTGACCCGCTCGCCGGTCTGGCCGTACGGACGTTTCTCTAACGACAAGTCGGACCTCCTGAGTAAGCTGGGCGCTGCGTTCGGAACGAACAGCATACTCGGCTTTCACGTATGTAGCCACCGGTAAGAGGGGGAGGGGTGCGTCCCGGCGGCTACGAGGGCCAAAGGGCATCTGGTGGACGAGATATTGAGCCGATTTCGGCCAGCCAGAGGCGCGGAATTGGACTCCCGGCGCCGTCTACCCGTCGCCGGTCTAGAAGACTGTCACCTTTCCGACAACATCGAGGCGAAAACCGCAGTCTATCTCGGGTGTGACCCTATTGGTGGCCATGGAGTACACCACATCGCATAGTGTTATGACGGCACGCCCGTCTCACCGGCTTTCCGGTGGATCCTATCGTGGGCGGTAGCCCAATTCATCTGATTGATCGAGCTGCAACCGCGACTCAGACCGATGAACTGATGCCAAGCAGCTTGTAGAACCACGAACTCATGGCCATTGAGTTACCCGTAATCAGCAGGACGCCGTAGCCGGCGATGATGGTTGCGCTTGCAAGGCCCATCCACGGAAGTACCTTCTCAACTCGGAACAGCAGGGGCAGGACCCTGGCCATTGCCATGGCGCCGAATACCAGCGGGATACCCATGCCGAGCGAGAATAGGAAGAGGAGCGTGGCACCTACCAGCGGCGATCCCGCCAAGCCAACGTACAGCACCATCCCGATCAGCACCGCCGACCCGAAGCAGGTCATGCAGCCGGTGGCGAAGGAGATGCCTACCAACATGCTCTCCAACGGCGAGGTGATCCCATTCTTGCTTCCACCACCCAGCCTCGATGCGATGGGCATCTTGCACACCAGAGGCGCCCGGACCCGAACGGCGACACGCAACGCCAGACCGATGAGGATGACGCCGGCGCCGATGCTCAAGTAGCGTTGCCACACGTAGAACGAAGCGTTGTTGGATAGCTGCTGGGACCCGTAACCGACGATCGCTCCAGCCAGTGTGTAAACGATAGTGAAGCCAAGGACGAAGAAGAATGCTACCCGTACGACCCCAACCCGGGGCTTCAGGCCGCTGGCGCTCGATGCTTCGTTCATACTCATGCCGGCCATCGCCGGGATGAAGTAGGCGGTAAGCTGGAATAGGCAAGGCCACATGGCCGCCAACATCCCACCCAGAATGGCCAGAACCGCCACTCCGGAGACCGACGGGACCGGTAGGGCCCCGGTAGGGCCACCGACTGCGACATCCAAGCTCGAATAGTCCGCGGAGTACTCCAACGGCAAGGCCCAGCGCAGGACGTCGTCGTCGGTCCCAACTTTTTCTCCCGGTAGAGTCATCTCGATTACGGACCCCTCCCCGAGCTTCGCAGACTCGTCGTATGCGTAGCGGACCAACGTTGATCTGTGGTGGTAAGAGTCGGCGATGACGTTGCTCTCGGTGGGCTCGGAATACAGTAGGCCATCGATAGACAGCGGCAGCACTGGCGGCGCGAGTGGTAGATCGTCGATGTGAGCGGTCTCCGTGACGTAGAAGTAGACCGAAGCCTTATCGTCGGCAACGGTGGGCGGCTCTCTTCGGAGAGCCGCAAAGTACTGCGGTGTCGCCAGCAAGACGTCGACAGAGGGAGACTCCCCTTGTTCCATTGGAATCTCGCCCTGGCGAGTCAGTACCCCGATCATGTCGCGCCACTCCAGGCTCGGCATCTCGGACTGCTGCGATGAAGACCCCAGGTCGATCCGGAAGATCTGGGCCAACCCCGCTGTCAGCAGCACCAGGATGGCAGTGGACAGCGTGACGATCGCCCAGGTCTTCTTGCTTCCGGGTAGCAGGCCTCGTAGGCCCGCGCCGATCGGTCCGGTTCCATGTCCCGCGATGCTACTCATTTCATTGCTCCCTTACCTACTCAGGCAGTAATACTGCCAGGTGGCTTATGTAGTGAAGATAGATTGACACGGCCACTGCGACGACCAAGCCAAGGGACAAGAACGCGTTCACGATGGCCAGACGTAGGAGCGGCTTCTGAGCCGCGTCAAGCTCTTCGCGCTGGAAACTGGCTGCTTCGAATTCGGCGGCTGCAACACTTCCGCCTGCAAATATAGGCGTAGACGCGGTCCTCAAAGCCTTTGCCATCGCGAACGCGACGTAGATGCTGGCCAGCCCGGCTGCAACCTTGAACATTATCGTGGCCAGGTAGGCCTGACCGAACGGGATGCGCCACATCACGTCGAAGTCGAACACCCCGGGCGGCTTTATCGGGGCACTGTAGGCTGCCGTGTACACACCGCTGATCGCCAGGGCACCCAGGCTCAGAGCCGCAAGCACGGGAAAGAACCGGGAAAGATTCCTGAATAGCGCGGGACGCGATGCCGCCGGAAGCAGCCAGAAAGCCGCGAGTACGACAGCCGTCAGCCCGTACCAGGCGAATGCTCCAAAGGAATGGGAGATACGTACCGCTATGGCGGCTACGTCCCTCCAGTCGAAGCCGAAGAATAGTTGGAGCACCTGTTGTCTTGCCTCGCTGGAGTCGCGCGCCGGGCCTGCCGGGAGTAGCTCCTCCAAGAAACTCGCCTCGCCGCTTCCGTACTCCTCCACCTTGAGCGACACCTCCCAGGAACCGAACATCGGAAAGGTCACCCGTGCCGCGTACAGTCCGGGGTCGTTCAGCGGCTCCAGCAGGACCGAGTCCATCGTAGGGCCGCCTCCCCGGCGCGTCGCGGTGAACCGAACATTAGCGTCCGTCACTGGGTCCAGGTCACCGGCGTAGGCCACCGTGACGCTGTAGAGGCGGGTGAGTGGGTCGTCGGGGTCTGCCGCAAACGACGAAACCTCCAGGCTCAGCTCCTTGCCGTGGGCCGTGGCCAGCCCGCTGCCGGACAGCGTAGCCAGCAGCGTGACGAGTCCTCCTATGAGCAGGAGCCTCGACAGCAATGTGATATGTCTAGATCCTTGTCTCATCGTCCGCGTCCCTCTCCTATGGGGAAAACTTCACGATGAACCGAAGGTGTTTCTTCCCTTCGGGAAGCTGCACTGTCGTGTCCACGGACCAGTCGCCATACATCAAAAAATCCAGGGGCATCACGTAATGCCCATCGCTCACCTTGGTACCTGGGAGTCCGTCGATCCCGTGGTCCATATAGACCATTTCATATTCCAGTTCGACCTCTACGTCAGTGACGGGTTCAAAGGTCTCTGAATCGAGAATGAACAGGTGCACGTCGGTCTGCCAGTCCGGTGGGTAGGGCGCGATGAACACCTCGGCGACCGTTCCCTCTCCCAATGGGACCCGACCGCCGTTCTCCAGGGCCGTCGCCTCGCCGTTCTGAACGAATCCGAGCCTCGGGGAGATCGGCTCTTCCTCTCCGGTCGCTGCTTCGGTTGCTGCCGGCCTCTCGGCGCTCCCGGTCGTCGAGGCCGTCGCCGCCGGCTTGAACTCAACCGAAGGGCCGGTCTCCACGCTGCACGCCAGCAGCGGTAGGGCCAGCATGGCAAGTGCGGTGATACTGAACTGAGGTCGCATTATTGAAATCACTACGGCTGGGTCGCCAGCCATTGGAGATACTCCGAAACCGCATTGATTTTCGTCTCGTTGAGGTTAATGAATTCCATCGCCTCGACGGACTCCAGGGCAAACTCGATGTCTCCTGGACTTTTGCCGCGAATGTTGGGACCAATGTTGCCCTTACCCTCTTCGCCGTGGCAGTAGGAGCAGCCGATGCCATCACCCGCTTCGGTCTTGAAGATACGCTCGCCCAACGCGAAGGAGTCCCCCTCCCCACCGGCGTCCCCCGCATCCTCGACAACCTCCGAAGAGGGCGTCTCCGTGGGAACGACCTGCGCGACCGTGGGCACCGGCGTCGGGGCCGTGGTCTCGACCGTCGGTGTCGCCGCAGGAACGGTTGCGACCGCCACTGCTTCGCCCTCGCTCCCACATGCGGCCAGGAGCACCATCATCAGGAGCATCGCCGCCGGACCTGCAACGTACCTCATCATTATCGATCTCTTCCTTATCCCGTTATCCCGTTTTTGTCAGAACCAAGAATCATGTGGGCGCCCGGCTCCGAAACCTCGGCCGGGCACCCACAAGGTCCACATCTACTTGGCCAGGGCTGCCTTGGCCAAGATGTCCCGCTTCGTCTGCAGCGCCGCGTCATGCAGGCCGTTCTGGTCGGCCTGAACCCTGCCGGTGAAGTCGGCGTTGTACGCGACGAAGGCGCCGTTGTGAGTGCTACCACCGTTAGGGGTGGGTATGCGGGCCTTCACGTACTCCCCGGGGCTGAAATCACCACGTGTTTCCTGCTTGGTAAGGTCCAAGACTACCGTTTCGAAGCTGGAGTTACAGCTGATCCAGAGCTCGTTGGCCTCCGGGTCCGGGTTCAAGATACCGTGGTCCGCCCGGAGGCAGCCCGTGAACACCTCGCCCAGCGGCCGGGCCGAGCCGGCCATCCGGGGGTCCACCAGGCCGACGGTGATTCCCTTGTTGTGAGAGCCCTCGCCCTTGCCGATGGTGACGATCAAGTCGTCGGTCCAGTTGAGGTTGAGCCCGTATGGGCCCTCTGTGCCGGCCCGGGCGAACTTAACCATGTCCCAGTCGGCCGGGTCCTCCTCGCTCATGTCGATCTTGGCCACGATGCTATGGTGCCCGCCGGTGACGTAGGCGAAGTCGCCGTTGCCGCTGAAGGCCACGAATATCGGGCTCGAATCCTCGACACCAATATTCCGAACGTACTTCCAGGTCTCGGTGTCTATGATGGCCACGGTGCCCTGAGCCTCGACGCCACTGGGTGGCCGTACCGTGTAGTAGAGCCATCTACCGCTGGGATCGACGAAGGCCAGGTAGCCTCCGCCGTTCAAGATGCTGTTGGGGACCGCGCCTACGACCCTGTTGTCATCCTTCGGGTCCAGGATGTAGGCTCCCCAGCTCCAGGAGTAGGCGAGTACCCTGTCGTTCCCCTGGCTGTCGACAAAGGACTTGATGTGGTGGGGCCGGCCGGGTACCTGCAGTATCTGCGCTATCTTGCCGGTCCTGGCGTTCACCACTATCATGCGGCCGGCCTCTTTTGCGCCGCCGAAACTCGTGCCCACCGCCGTCGGTATGTAGACGAATTGACCATCAGGGGAGACCCCGGCGCCGTGGGGCTCGAAGAACTGACCGGACACGTCGTGGGTGGACGGGTCCTCCGAGGCCGACAGTCCGATGTCGAAGTGTGGCGCCGCCAGTACCTCGTGGGTTTTGGCATCGATAGCCATGTACCCCGGTAGTTCAACGCCGGAGGCCAGCAGCCCGCCGTAGCCCGGACCCTCCGAGGCGAAGTACACCACCGGGTGCGCTGCCGGGTCCCAAAGATTGGGGCCGCTGGAGTCGAAGGTCTCTAGCAGCTTGACGCCCATGAGCTGAGACCACTCCGTGTCCCAGCCCGACGGAGCGGCCGGAGCGGCCGCCTGGCCCTGAGCCCTGCCGACCTGGATAATCGTCTGCGCGGGGGCTGCGGCCTCCTCTGCCTCATGGCGCGCCAGCTCCGCTTCCTTGGCGGCGAGTTGGGCCTTCACGGCATCATAGTCCTCTTGCGCGACGCCGTCGTCACCGCAGGCCGTGGCCGCCAATGCGAACACCGCCAGCAGCGCGAACAGGCCACCCAGGATCTGTTTCCTTCCCCTTACTATGTTCAATCTCTATCTCCTTAGTCCCTACTAATCACTTTACTAATCCGTTGAAACTTTGCCTCGCCACCCTGAAGCTTATTGGTTCATTGCCCCTCCTCCGTTCGAGCGCCAATTGATTCCAGTGAAGCTTCGGACCGCCATCAGGTTTTGCCAGCGGTTCACCGCACCGTACCTTCCCTGGCGTGAGGAAGGTGTGAGCCTAGAACCGGATCGCATGAGAAAACCGTGACGGCGGCCACCTTGGACGCTGTGTTCATAACCACATAAGATCCTCACTTCCTGCCCCCGGCGTTGCCGTCCTGACCTATTGCCTCCAGGAGTCCCGCCATGTCGGTCTGCGGGACTTGGCTCATTTGGTAGATGTCGATTGACTTGTTGTCCGTGTTCAGTCCGACCACCTTGGCCTTTGGACATGTCGCGAGCAGCCTGGTGATCACTCCTTCAGCCAGAGAACGGTCACCGGAGTCCAATAAGATCACACCAGGCTGTATCTCCTTCATCTTCGAAGCCCAGTCAGGGTCTTGCGCCTCCAAAATCGAGAACTTGACCTCCTCTCCTTCGAGAAGCCTCCGGACTCCCGCCGCCAGCAAGGAGCGATTGCTGAACAGGACTACGTTTTGTGGCATGTCCATCCCTGGGTTGGGGAATCAGCCGTACTTGACGTCTCCCATTGTCCAAGGAGGCCGCCGGTTACAGAACACCAGTGGTGGTAGTTGGCGCCTACAAGAACAGGTAGGTCTCCGCATGCGGAGACCTACCTGTTCTGAGGGGTCGCGACGGACTGGTCGGTCTATTCGGAGCGGCCTGTGAGGCCGTGCTTTGCGGCCCACGCCACGACCTGACTGCGGTTCCTGAGATGGAGCTTGGCCAGGATGTTTTTCATGTGGTAGTTGACGGTGTTTTCGGAGATGAACAGGACGGAAGCGACTTCTTTATTCGTGGAGCCCAGCGTGACCTGCTCGAGGACCTCGCTCTCGCGTGCGGTCAGGCCGGCCTCCTCTTCGGGCGGGCGCCTCTCGTCGGCGAGTCTGGCAAACTCCTGAATGAGCTTTCTCGCGAGGCTCGGTGACATTACCGGCTCACCGCGGCCGAGACGCACCACCAGATCTTCGAAATCGCTCTCCCGCAGACTTTTGAGTAGATACCCTTCGGCCCCGCTCTTGACGGCCTCGAAGAGGTCATTGTCATTGTCTGACACCGTCAGCATGACTACCTTAGTCTCAGGGAACTCACTCTTGATCGCGCGAGTCGCCTGGAGACCGTTGGTGCCGGGCATGTTGATGTCCATGAACACGACGTCCGGCTGAAATTGCCGCGCCATCGATATGGCTTCGGCGCCATTGTTCGCCTCCGCGACGACTTCCCAGCCCCAGGCGTTGAGCATCGAACTCAGGCCGGCGCGAAACAGGGCGTGGTCGTCGACCAGCAAAACTCTCATGGCCGACCACCTCCGTTGGACACGGGGACTCGGACGGTCACGCTTGTGCCTCGGCCGGGGCCGGCTTCTATCTCGAAGGTCCCTCCCACCGATTCGGCACGCTCGCGCATCGTCTGCAGTCCGAACCTGGGTGACCCTCTCCTTCCGGGGCGCGCCGGATCGAAGCCCATGCCATTGTCGATGATGTCAACGGTCAGATCACCAGAGTCGACGCGGATCGCGACCCGGCCCAGCGTCGCGTTGGCATGCCTACGAACGTTGCTCAGGGCCTCCTGCACGATTCGGATCAGTTGGACCTCCTTGGCCGCCGGCAGCTTCAAGCCGTCGACCTCGGGCGGCACCTCAATTGTCACGTCCAGACCGGAGAGGTTCCGGTACTGCTCGATATACTCGCGAAGGATCGGGACTATCCCATCGCCGGCCGGGAAGGTGGTCCTGAGCCCCAGTATCCCTTCGCGGACATCCGTATAGAGGTCTCGCGCCACCTCCTCCAACCTATTGAGCTCTTCGAGGGCGGCGGTCACCTCCTCTCTGGAGAGGAGCTTCTTGACCGCAAGCGTCTGCGTGTTGATGTAGCCCAGCAATTGGGCCATGCCGTCGTGCATCTCCCGCGCCAGGCGCTCGCGCTCCTGCACGACGGCTACGTCCTTGATCTCGCCGTGCAGCCGGGCGTTCTCCAAGGCGACCGCAAGCCGTTCCGCGATACCTTCGAGGAGGCGAAGCTCCCAGGACTCAGAGAAGGCCTCACCCGACACCGCCGCCACGGCGAGGACTCCCACGACGTGACGGTAGTGCAGCGGTAGCGCGTATAACGACTGGAAGCCTGCTTTGACGACTTGCTGGCGCAGGAACCTGCTATCTGACGCCAAATCTCGTATAAGGAGAGGCTGTCCGCTCTCTCCCACGACTCCCGGGATTCCCTCTCCGGGGCCGACCGTCGTCAGCTCCAAGAAGGCCTCGGTGTGCAAGCCGCGGTGACAGCGCATCGTGAGGCTCCCGCCGCTTTCCTTCAGCCAGATCTCTCCGGTGTCCCCTGATGTCAGATCCAGAATGGTGTCGAGAGACCGCTCGAGCACATCGTCCACGTCAAGCGATGAGGCCCCGGCCCGGCCGACTTCCAGCAGGGCGGTTAACTGTCTATTCTGGTCCTCGGACTCCTTCTGGAGCCTCCCGATCAAGCCAAACATGACGTGGGAGAATGTGAAGAGAGGTACCCTCAAAAAGTGTGTAAATAATCAGGCGGTGTAACCTACCTCTGAGCAAACGGGCTCGAAG
>JAQBTI010000077.1 GCA_027624995.1 Chloroflexota bacterium | reverse complement strand
CGGCCCTGCGATACGACTTTTGGTGCAAAGCCCCTCCGCGGGAGAAGACTAGAGCCTGCCCTGAGCTTGTCGAAGGGATGAGGGGGCCGTCGGAAATGGGCGCATTATCGAGATACGACGCCGTTTTCGGAGCGGCGGAAGGGGGCACCCTCACCTCAATCCTCTCCCGAAATGGGAGAGGAGGTTTCCCGCCCCCCCTATGAGACGGCTGCATGCCGTGCCCCTACATCCGAATAAGCAGCGTTAGTCCGCGGTGCCGCCAAGTGGGCCGAGCGCGGGCCGGGCCTGTGGGCGGGGTGCTTCGCCCTCGCCGGTGAATGAGTGCAGTTCGGCGTAGAGGCCGCCTCTCGCTAGCAGCTCGTCGTGAGTGCCCTGGTCGATTATGCGGCCCTGGTCTAGGACGAGAATCCGGTCGGAGTTCCGAATGGTGGACAGCCGATGAGCGATTACGAAGGCTGTGCGGTCCTTTAGTAGCTCGTTGAGGGCTTTCTGAATGAGGACCTCTGTATAGGTGTCGATGCTTGCGGTAGCTTCGTCCAGAATCAGGATGCGAGGGTCCGCCGCCAGCGCCCGCGCGAAGCTGACAAGCTGGCGCTGCCCTACGCTGAGATTGCTGCCCCGCTCATGCAGAGGCGTCTCATAGCCCAGAGGCAGTTTGGTGATGAACTCGTGAGCCCCCACGGACTTGGCGGCCGACTCGACCTCCTCATCCGTGACCTCCTTGTGGTTGTATCTGATGTTCTCTCTCACGGTGCACGAGAAGAGGAACGGCTCCTGGGTGACCGTGCTCATCTGGCGTACCAGGGATTCCTGCGTAACGTCTCGTAGATCGTGACCGTCCACGGTGATCCGTCCGGCCTTCACATCGTAGAGCCGCATGAGCAGAGAGACGAACGAAGTCTTCCCCGCCCCGGTCGGCCCCACGAGGGCCACCGTCTCGCCCGGCCTGACGTGAATATCAATGTCCTGAAGCACCGGGGCGTCCGGAGCGTAATAGAATCCGACGCCCTCGAACCGGACCTCTCCTCTCACAGGCTCAAGCGTCTCGGCGTCCGGCTTGTCCGAAATCTCGGACTTCTCGTCGAGCAGCTCGAAGATCCGAGTCCCTGACGCCATAGCCCTCTGGAGGTCGCCGTACTGCATCGTCAGGTTCCTCACGGGGTCGAAGAACCGCTGAATGTACAGTGCGAAGGCCACAAGTATGCCTGCCTCCAGGCCGTCGTTGAGCACCATGCTCCCGCCGAAGAAGACCACCAACCCGAGGCCCAGAGCGCTGACGACCTCTACGGACGGGAAGAGGAAGGCTGAGTAACGACTCGACTGCAGCGTCGCGTCCAGGTGTGAGTAGTTAGCCTTGCCGAACCGGCGGATGTTCGACTGCTCCCTGTTCAGGCTCTGGACCACACGCACGCCCGAGATGTTCTCCTGTAGCTCAGAGTTTACGACCGCAAGCCTCTGGCGGACCCTGAGAAAGGCGAGTCGCGCGAATCTCTGCCAGACAACCAGCATGATGAACAGCAGCGGGATGACGGAGAAGGTGATCAGCGCCAACGAAACGTTCATGATGAACATGGCCGCTACGATGCCGCCGAGGCTCAGCACGTCGGCGAGGCTCAGCACCATGATGGAGATGAACTCTTGGAGGTGCTGCACGTCGTTCTGGACTCTGGACATCGTCTTGCCCACTTCGTTGCGGTCGAAGTAGGACATCGACAGTCCCTGTGTGTGGCTGAACAGGTCGACACGTAGTCTGTAGAGGACTCGCTGTGCGACGCGCGCCATCAGCTTCAGATGCAGATAGTTGCTGCCAAACTGGACCAGAGCCGCCGCCAGAAAGGCCAGGACGACCCAGTTCAGGCCGGAGATATCGCCGGGGCGGACGTAGTCGTCGATCGCCAGCTTGACGATCCAGGGCACCGCGACAACTGTGGCAGTGTAGACGAGCATGGCGACGACGGTCACAGCCATGATGCGCCACTGCGGCACAACGTAAAGCAGGAGGCGCGCGATCACCTCGCGGTCGTAGATAGTTCCCTGGTCCTCGTCGTCGACGTCGACGCGGGAGAATCCCCGCATCATGAATCACCCCCGGCCGCCAAAGCGGCCCCTTCGGTCGCGGCATCGCTCTCCTGGGGCTTGAGCTGGATGTTGTAGATACGGCGGTAGAACCCGTCACGGCCCAACAGTTCGTCGTGGGTCCCACGCTCGACTATTTCGCCTCCTTCGACCACTAGTATCATGTCAGCCTTCCGGATGGTTGAGAGTCGGTGGGCGATCACAAAGGTCGTCCGTTCTTTGACTACTGCGGCCAGCGCCTGCTGGATCTGGTACTCGGTGCCCATGTCGACGCTGGACGTGGAATCATCGAGGATAAGGATGGGAGGGTCGAGCAGCACGGTCCGAGCGATGGCGAGTCGCTGCCGCTGGCCGCCGGACAGGGTGACGCCGCGCTCGCCTACCGGAGTGTCATAGCCCTTGGGGAGCGTCTGGATGAAGTCATGAAGCTGGGCCACCTTGGCCGCCTGAACGACTTCAGCCTCCGAAGCATCGTCTACCCCGTACTTGATGTTGTCGCGAATCGAGGCCCCGAAGACGAAGACGTCCTGGAGCACTATCCCGACGTTGTTGCGCACAGATGCGAGGGTCGCTTCGCGAATGTCCACTCCGTCCAGCAGCACGCGCCCCGACGAGACGTCGTAGAACCGCGGTATCACGTGGACGAGCGTGCTCTTGCCGGAGCCAGCCGCGCCCAGTATGGCGACGAGTTGACCGGGCTCCACCTGGAAGCTGACGTTGCGGACTGCCGGGGGACCTGAGTCGTAGGCGAGCGTGACGTCTTCGAACTTGACGTTGCCACGGACCCTGCCAAGGGGCTTCGCGTCCGGCTTTTCCTGGACAGGCGACTCCGCGTCAAGCACGTCGAAGATCCTCTGGCCGGCCGATGAGGCACGGGAAAGGATGTTCACAATCCATCCGGTCATGCGAACGGGCATGGCGAGCAAGCCCATGTACAGGATGAAGGCGGCGATCTCGCCCTCCGACAGCCTGCCGGCGGCCACTTCGCGGCCCCCAACCCAGAGAATAATGCCCGTCGCGATGGAGAAGAAGAAGGTCATCATCGAACCGCGAGATGCAAACAGCACCTGAACGTTGTAGCTGTGCTCGGCGAGCGATTCGGCGCTGCGCTCGAACTTCTCCTCCTCGTGCTCTCTGGCGCCGAAGGCCTTCACCACGCGCATGCCGGCAAGGCTCTCCTGGAGCAGTGTGGTCATCCTCCCGGTCTCCATTTGGACCGCCATCCACATCCCGCGCATCTTCTGCCCCATAGCGATAGCGTGCCAGACGAACAGCGGCACGAATGCCATGCTGGCCAGGCCGAGCCGAACGTTTGTGGAGATCAGCAAGGCCGCCACAGCAATCAGCATCACCGCGATCCTGACACCGTTGATCAGTCCCATGCTGAAAAGCCACCGGACCGCCTCGACGTCCGCCGTGGCCTTGGACATCAGGTTGCCGGTCTGCTGTTTGTCGTGAAAGCCGAAGCTCAGGTTCTGCAGCTTCTCGAAGAAGTCGTTCCTGATGTCGAACGCCGCCCTTTGGGACACACCCTCTGACAGGTAGCTCTGAACATAGCCGGTCACCCCGCGAAGGAGCCCGAGTCCAAATATCGTTCCGGCCAGTATCGCGAGGTCTCGGCGCACTCCGTTGGTCAGGGATTCGTCGATCGCCGTGCCGAGCAGGCGAGGGATTGCCATTGAGGAGGCGACGGCGCCGAACATGGCCAGGAAGGCCGCGATCAGCCGCCAGCGGTGGTTGAGGCCGTACTTCATGAGGCGCCAGATGACCCTGGCGGAGGGTGATCCCTCCGTGGCCCGGTCCTGCCCCGCCCACGCGCCGGTCCGAGCACCGGCGGCTGCACCTGCCGGACCCGGCCTGCCAGCTCCTCTTTCCGAAATCGATCCCGGTCTGTTTCGGTCAACCACGCTATGCCACCTTAGGTCCTGGTTCCGGCCGTGACGGGGGTCTCGTTGAGCCCAGCCTGCGCCCGGTCAGACGCGGCCTTGTCTCGCCGGCCTATTCCTTCAGACATGATCTCCATTGCTTTCACGACCAGTTCGAGCTCTTCGAGCGAGAGCACTTCGGCCAGACCTTCTATCCGCATCCGCCCGACCCTCGTTACGCGCTGGACGACCTGCTCCCCCTCTTCGGACAGCCGGCACGCGACCACGCGCCGATCTGAAGAGTCCTCCACTCGCTGAACGAGGCCCTTCTTGACCATACGATCGATCATGCTTGTGCCGGCCGAGAGTCCACAGCCCAGATGGGATGCCAGCTCGCTCATCCGCTTGGGGCCTCGGCTCAGAAGGAACAGCGTCCGGGCCTGTGGCATCGTTAGTTCGAGGCCGGACCACTCCTCCGGCGACCGCAGCCGCATGCGCTCAGACATGCGCTCCATCACGCCGACGAACTGCTCTGTGAGCTGTTCCTTGTTTCCCACGTACGGCTCCGAATATACGGGCGAGTCGAAGTAATTTATACCTGCGGGCTGCGCCGGTCAACAGCTAGACAATGAGCTTTGCAGCAGGCCGTGCCCCTACGCACGGCGCAACACCTGCACTACGCCGGACCACCCTTAGGGCGACCCAGCGGAGCCCGTCTCAGAAGTCCCTTCTCCCCTCCGCGGGAGAAGGTTAGAGCCTGCCCTGAGCTTGTCGAAGGGATGAGGGGGCCGTCGGAAATCGGCACATTATCGAGATACCACGCCGTTTTCGGAGCGACGGAGGGGCACCCTCACCTCAATCCTCTCCCGAAATGAGCTTTGCACCAAAAGTCGAAATGCATGGCGGTGGTTCGACAAGCTCACCACGAACGTAGGTTCAAATTCACCGTTCGCCCTGAGCCCGTCGAAGGGCAATTCACGTTACGCGGCACTTTTGGTGCAAAGCCCCAGAAATGGGAGAGGAGGTTTCCCGCCCCCCCTTATGAGACGGGCTGCAGCGGGTCGCCCCTACGTTCCGGCGACCGGAATGGGTGAGGCGCGGAATCGCGGTCCGCCGGCCTGGGACAGGAGAGCGATGGCCAGCACGAACATCACAGCCACCGCGATGAAGGCAGCTCGATAGCTGTCGGTGTAGTCGAAGGACATGCCCGCCATGAGAGGTCCCAGGGCGAACGAAAGAACGCTGGTGACGTTTATCAGACCCATGACGCCGCCGAAGTACTTGACGCCGAAGCTCTCTTGGACGATCAGCTGCATTAGTGCGCCGAACGCTCCCATGCAGAGGCCGAACATGGGGACGGAGGTCCACAGAACGACTGCGTTCGAGCTTTCGAGCATCATCATCAAGAACGCGGCCTGGCCTCCGAGGCTGAGCATCAACGCGTATCGAGAGGTGATTCGCTCGGCCAGGTAGCCGAAGCCGACCTTACCGCCCATCCCAAATAGGGCCAGCAGCCCCACGGCCTGCGATGCGGTAGCCGTGGACGCGCCCTCGTTGGTCAAATGGGCGAATATCTGAGGAAGTACAGCCCCGTAGGTAAAGGTCCCGAGCAGGACCGCCACGGTTATCAGATAGAAGGACTTTTGACGTAGCACCTCCTCAACGCTCCAGCCCGTAAGCTCCACCCGCGGTCCGACAGCGACCGTGTCGGACTCATCTCGCCGGTCTGTTGCGTCCGGTACCTCCTTGATCGCCAGCAGGCTTATCACAACTATTCCGGCCGTTAGGGCTCCGAGAACGACGTACGCGGCCTCCCACGAAGCGAGCGCGATGGAAGCGCCAACGATAGGCGGCATAATCAGACCGCCGAAGTTGTTGCCCATCATTGTGAGTCCCATAACCCTGCCCCGCGACCTCTGAAACCAGATCCCCACGAGCTTGCCGGCCGGGAGCGCCGCCGCGCCTGAGAAGCCGATGAACTGCAGCGCGCTCAGTGCGTACCAGTGCCAGAGCTCGGTCATGAACGGACGCAGGAGGAAGCTCAGCCCGAACATTCCAAGGCAGACGGCCATTACCGGCCTCGACCCGTGGGTGTCGATGAGCCTGCCCAGGAAGGGCGCCGCCAGGCTGCCCAGGGCCGCGAAGGACAGTGAAGCGTTGATCTGCGTTCGGCTCCAGCCAAACTCGTCCTGCAACGGCTGGACGAAGATACTGAAGGAGTACTGGGAGGAGCCAACGACCATGGCCGAGGCGGTGAAGACTGCGCCGACTATCCACCAGCCGCGATACACATTGCCGAGCCGGGATTTGGGCATGGGCGGTATGTTAACACCGGCTGACCGATGGAGCTAAGGCAGCGGGAAGTCCTGTATACCAGACTGTGGGGGACATTGGTTTTGTCAATCATCTGTCGCACCAAGGAGGGCCGACTTGAAAAAACTCTTGATCGCTCTTGTGTTCGTTGTAACTCTGTCGATAGCTACGGCTGCCCCGGCATTTGCTCATGTCCATGCGGTCACGCCCCTTCTCGACTGTGGACAGGCGGACGTCAACGCGGGTGGCAACGGGACTAACGGAACCCCCGCGGACGATGCTACCGGTGGCCCCATCACCGGCTTGATACCCAGGGACACGGGTAGCTCCCCACTCACGTTTGGAGACGGGGGCTTCGGGGCCGCCGACGGCCACTGTCCATAGGTGTGCGGCTTCGGGGATTGGTCCTCAGATAGCAGCTCGAACGGAGAGGACTCCAGCCACAGGGGGCTGGGTGGGTGGAGTCCTCTCCTCCCCTCTCCCCCGAACCCTCACGCGCTCCGCACCGTCCAACCCCTGGAATTCGCGGTATTGGTCGGAGACTGCACTGTTGCTATCAGTAGGCCGAAACTACCTGAATCGGTAGGCCCGAGACTGCCTCCGATGCCATCAAAACAGTAAGAGGGCCCCTTCAAGCTCGACGCTTGCGGAGGCCCAGCTTCTTCGGCAGTGGCGTGCGTGAGTATCCGGTCATGGACGCTCACACCTGTCCGTTCGCGAACCCTCACTCTTCGCTTTCGGCCTTGGCAATATCCTGAACGATGGGCGTGACAGACTCGACGAAGCCGCGCACCATATCGGCAACCGTTCCCTGGAAGGGCCCGTCCAGCGCATCACCGCTGCGGCTCTCACTGAGGATTAGCCACCGGTCATCGTCCCGGAGGGTTCTCTCATTCGTAGCGACCTCAGGAGCGGCCAGCCGGTCTTTCAAGGTAACGAGATCGTTGTCGGAGAACCACACATCGCTGTCTTGGTGTCTCTTGACCTGTTCCTCTTTGTCGCAGCGCATGAGAATTGTGACCTTGAACGGCGCGACCCGCGTTTCTTTTGGCAGCAGCAACTGATACCTCATAACTTGGCTGCCCCAAGGCGGTGTTGAGTACCACAGCTGATAGTAGCGATTGACCGGACCTACACCTGCCCATCGACTCCTCTTGTCAGGTCTCAGCTCATCTGAAAGAGCATCAATCGCGGTGGAGGCTGCTCCTCTCAAGAACCGAGTCACTTCATCGCTTCTGACCCCACTCGGCCCGACGCTTCTCACAGAACCGGGTCCGACAATTACCTCTTCAACGCCAGGGATCGGCAAGATCGTGGAGACCTGCATGTAAACCGAGTCGCTCTCGGCGTCTCGATAGGGCACCAACTCGATACAGGAGATCAAGTCCCCAGCTCCCGTTTTCTGGTTCAGCCATACCACGGCCGAAGTCACCTCAGGTGCAAACCGGTGGCTGGCTAGTATTATCCGCTGGTCCCGGTTCAGGTCTGACAGATCGTCCGCGTCGATGTGACTCGTCAGCAGCGTAACGGCTTCGTCTTCCGACACCTTGGCGTATGCGGCCAGCATCCCGACTATGTCGTCCGCCGTGGCACGCTGAAAGTAGCTCGCGTATTTTATGGCTTGCCAGTGAACATCGGCTCCGGTGTCGTCACGTTTGAGCTCGATTACGACCACATTGCCATCTTGGTCGACTGCAACCAAGTCCGCGCGCTCGTTGGTCCCGTCGAACCCACTGAACTCCTTGGCGATTATTAGGAGGTCGTCCCCAAGAATGCTCGGAGTCGCGGCAATCCACTCCTGGATGTCTCGACGCTCGCGGAGGCCCAGTTGAGCGAAGTCGATCTCGGATACGCGTTGGGCGCTTTTCTCAGATGGATAGACTTTGAACAGTCTCGGTCCACTGCTCATCGGGACCTCCTGCTATCAAGACTCCCTACCGAAACGCCGGAGCTACCTCGTCAATGAAGAGCTTTACGTCTTCCATGCCCTGGAAGTGCGACGGGAAGTTGAGGATGCAGAGATCGAAGCCTAGCTCCGCCAGCTCGGCGAACTGGTCCCGCACGGAGGACGGGTCGCCGGCCACCGACGGCCCATCGCGCTTGGCCGCCAGCTCCAGGGCCGCTTTGTGGGAGCGCTCCACGTAGACCCGGACCGCCAGGGTCTTGCGAATCGCCTCGAAGTCGCGCCCCTCCGTCTCACAGTGCTGCCTCAGCACGTCGAGCTTGTGGCGGAGCTCATCGTGCGGGCGGTTGAGGTCGTTCCACCAGTCTGCGTGCCGGGCAACCACCTTCAGCGTGTACTTCTCGCCAGCGCCACCGATCATGATGGGCGGGACGGGGTCGGGCAGCGGCTCGCAATGAACGTCGGAGATTTGGTAGTGCTTGCCGGTGAAGCTCGCCGGGGACTGAGTCCACATCGCCTTGATGATCTGGATGCCTTCTTCGAGCCTGTCCATCCGCACGCGCGGCCGCGGATAGTCGTACCCGAAGGCGTTGTGCTCACCCTCGTGCCATCCCGCGCCGTAGCCGAGTATGAAACGGCCCGAGCTGATCTCTTGCAGGCTGGCGCCCATCTTGGCCATGAGCGCGGGGCTGCGGAAAGAGTTGCTCATGACGATCGTTCCGAGCTGAGGCCCAGGATACCGGGCTGCTATCCAAGTGAGTAGCGTCCAGCACTCCATTCGGAACTCATCCGCATAGTTCAGGTGGTCGGACACCCAGAGCGAGCCGAATCCCTGCGAGGCTATGTCCAGAGAATGGTGGAGGTCTTGAAGGAACTCGCGCGGACGGATCAGCTCCTGACCGCGTTCGCCCGACGGCGGGTTGTAGCCGAACTCCATGCGTGGCATTGGTTCGCCTCCTATTCTGCTGTCACGCGAGGGTACGCGCGCGAGGAAGAGTCGTCAAGAGTGGGCGCACGGCCGTGCGCCCCTACGGCGGTGTGCCGGACGC
>JAQBTI010000076.1 GCA_027624995.1 Chloroflexota bacterium | reverse complement strand
CGGTCAAGGCCTGATCGTAGGCGGTGTCAGGCGTCGGGCAGCCGAGGCTCGAGTCCCGCCAGGTGGCTCTTTCCGCTCGGAGGACTGCGACGCCGTCCGGGTCGGCCCCGACCAACGCCCGGAGGTCTTCAAATGCTGCGGCGACATCGAGATCGGCCAGGCCCCGAACCTCAGCAGCCGAGAGGGTGATCGAACCGTCCAGCGACGGCGCGCGTGAGGCGGTCGGCTGCGGGGGAACCGTGGACTCTGGAGATGGCCTTGCGGGCTGGGGGGTGAACTCGACGACGGTGTCGGAGTCGTCCCCGCAGGCGACTGCGACGGCCAACAAGAGCAGTGTCGCGCCGAGCCAGATTACACGATTAGCTGAAAAAAACCTGTGAAAGTGTTCCATTCTGTTCTGTTCTGTTTTGTCCCGTTTTCGGTGATCGGGCCTTGCTTGGCTCTGAGCCCGCCTTCCATGGTAATACGCTGCGCCGCTTTGTAGGGACTCTATGATGCGCCAAAGGACACTAACTTGGTGATATCGGGCCGGCTTAGTGCCACTTCAGGCCAGAATGAAAAAGGGACGGGTCCCGGCCAGCGGGTCCGTCCCAGCAGTAGAAGAATAGCACATTTGTGCTGTTAGATCAATGGCACTGATGTGGCCACGCGGTCTGGGTACGTTACTCGTCTGGGTCTGGTGGATTCCCGACCGCGAATCAAATCCACTCTTCGCGGAGTGAAGCTTCGGGCTTTGGCGGGAACGGCGGTTCGATGTTAAGCAGGTGGCGGCTTGAGGCAGAATGACTAAACGGCGGAATCGGGCAACTCGCGACGGCGTCGTTCGTCCAACCGACAGGGCTCTGCGCAGGACTCTCTTCTGCCCACGTGACTCTGCAGAAGAGAGGGCGGTACGGCGTGAATTGCCCTTCGACAGGCTCAGGGCGAACGGAAAACTGGAAACTACGTTCCTGGCGAACGGTGAATTGGGATCTACGCTCGTGGTGAGCCTGTCGAACCACGCCGCATCCGTGGCTCTTGTGCAAGGCTCTCTCCAGGGGAGAAGGGGTACGCCCTTCGGTCGATCGGCCGCCCACGTCCCCAGTCCGGAGAAGTGCCAGTAAGGTCGGGATGTGCCTTACGTCCCGAACACCTTGTTCGTGCCCACCAGGGGGATCTGGGCCATGGCGGAGGCCTCGATGGTCAGGGCGGCCAGGTCCTCGGGCTCCAGGCTGTGGACGTCGCCTTTGCCCAGCGACCGCGTCAGCAGGGCCATTTCCATGGTCATGGAGTTGATGAAGTTGGCCACCCGCTCGGCGCCCTCGTCGGGGTCCAGGCGCTTCATCAGCTCCGGGTCCTGCGTCGTGATCCCCACCGGGCACTTGCCGGTATGACAGTGGTGACACGACCCTGCCGGAACGCCGACCTCGGACATGAAGTCGCTCTCCGGGATTTCCTTATTGCAATTCAGGGCGATCAGGGCCGCAATGCCGATTGCAACCGCGTCCGCTCCCAGGGCAAGCGCCTTGGCCGCGTCGGCCCCGCTGCGGATGCCGCCCGAGGCGATCAGGCTCACCTTGCGATAGAGCCCCAGCTCCCGAAGGGCCTCCCGCGCCATCACGATGGCCGGGACCGTCGGGATGCCGCTGTGGTCCAGCAGGACCTCTGCGGACGCTCCCGTTCCGGCGACCATGCTGTCGATAACGATGCCGTCGGCACCGGCCTTGGCGGCCAGCTTTACGTCGTCGGTGACCCTGCACGCGCCCAGCTTGACGTGGATGGGCACGGACCAGTCCGTGGCTTCGCGGAGCTGCTCGATCTTCACCGCCAGGTCGTCCGGGCCCAGCCAGTCCGGATGCCGCGCAGGGCTGCGCTGGTCGATGCCGGTCGGCAGATCGCGCATCTCGGCGATCTCGTCCAGCACCTTGACCCCCATCAACATTCCGCCGGTGCCGGGCTTGGCCCCCTGTCCCACCACGATCTCCACCGCCTGCGCCTGCGCCAGATGGTGAGGATTGAAGCCATACCTGGAGGGCAGTACCTGGTAGATCAGCTTCTCGGACGCGGCCCGCTCTGCCTGGAGCATGCCGCCGTCGCCGGTGCAACTCGCGGTACCCACCATCGTGGCCGCCTTGCCCAGGGCCGTCTTGGCGTTGGCCGACAATGCCCCGTAGCTCATGCCCGTGATGTAGATCGGGGTCTCGATAACCAGGGGGTTCTCGGCGTTGAGCGCGCCCAGGACTGTCCGGGTGTTGCACTTCTCCTTGTAGCCCTCCAGAGGGAAGCGCGTCAGCCCTGTGGACAGGAATGTCAGGTCGTCGAAGTGCGTGACCTTCTGGAAGGTCGAAAAGCCGCGGATGCGGTACCGGCCGAGCTCGGCCTTGGCGTGGATGTCGTCGATGGTCCAGGGGGACCAGACCTGGCTTCTGTCAGTTACCATCCAAACCCCTCCTCAGAAGAATAGACCGCAGAGCACGCAGAGATCGCTGAGAAAATAACTATTTGGTTCTCGCCCTCTGCGTCCTTTGCGATCTCCGCGGTAAAATTGTCTTTAGATCGCGGCCTTCTCCAGGCGCTCCAGCGAGTCCATATGGTAGAGCTTCTTGCCGGACACGATTTTGGTAAAGGTCGGTCTTTCCGCGATGCCGTACCTCTCCAGAGTGGCCCAGACGTCCAGGAGCTCATCCTCGCTGGCATCCTCTACGACGGCGTCGTTACCCAGCGA
This sequence comes from Chloroflexota bacterium, assembly GCA_027624995.1. Classification (GTDB taxonomy): domain Bacteria; phylum Chloroflexota; class Dehalococcoidia; order Lucifugimonadales; family CATQGZ01; genus CATQGZ01. The sequence continues at coordinate 6,503 of JAQBTI010000076.1, read as the reverse complement.
CCCGACGTTGCCCGCGACGTAAATCTCACCCTCGTACATCGAGTCGCCCACCGCCTCTCCGGCGTCGCCGCATACGATGATCCGGCCCTTCTGCATCATGAACCCGGTGAGGAACCCGGAATTGCCTTTTACGATCAGCGCTCCGCCCTTCATGGAGATGCCGGCCCTGGCCCCAACGTTGCCGCCGACGAAGACCTCGCCGCCCCTGATCGTCGATGCCACCGAGGCTCCGGCATCCTTGGTCAGGACGATCTTGCCGCTCATCATGTTCTCGCCCAGGGCCCAACCCGCGTTGCCATGGATGGTAATCTCAGGGCCATCGATCATGCTGGCGGAGTAGTACCCGACGCTGCCTTCTATATTGATCTTGCAGGGATGGAAGATGCCCACGCCAGTGTTGTGCCGGGCGCCGGGGTTGGTGACGGTGATCTCCGCGCCCTCTGCGGCCAGGTCCTTGAGCCTGCGATTCAGCGCGCGCACCGTGAGAGAGCCCGCGTCTACAGTAACCAGGTCAAGACCTCGCTCTGCTGAGGCTCCTGCCTGGCAATCTCGTCGGAGAATATCTGTCGCAGTGCCACCTCCTCCGAGGCGACGGCGACCACGTCGTCGGTCTCCATGGTGACGAGGGGCTTCGCCGACCACCGGTCCTTGGCGCAGCCCATGCCGTCACGAGTCGAGACCAGATAGGTGAAGGTGCCGTCCAGGTCGTCCAGCGAGTCGGCCAGCGACTGTTCGAGCGTCGCGCCTCTGGCGAGCCTGTCGGCCAGGTAGACGGCGATGATTTCGGAGTCGTTGCGGGTCTGGAAGTGGTGTCCCTGGTCTTCGTACGCCCGCTTCATGCTGTGGTAGTTCGTGAGCTGGCCGTTGTGGACCACGGTGACGTCGGGGAACGGGTACGCCCAGAACGGATGCGCGTGGCTGATATCTACCTTGCTCTCGGTGGCCATGCGGACGTGGCCGATGCCGTGGGTGCCCGACAGGCGGCTGATGTCGTGCCGTCCGTCCATCTGGACCGGGGTGCCCACGTCCTTGATAACCTCGGAGGTCTCGCCGATGCTGTGTATCTCGACGCCCTCCGTGTTCAGCAGCGCCTCGGCCAGCTTCGGGATGTCACCCTCGTAGTTAACGGTCAGTCGCAGGAATTCGTCGCGAACCACGCGGTCGACGATGACGCCGCCTGCCCTCTGGACGGTCTCTTCGGACCGCGCCAGGACATCGGAAGCGTTGGCTTCGTCGTCCGTCCAGATCCGGATGATCAGGTCGCCGTCCGTGGACTGACCGGCCACGGTGACTCCGCTGGAATCCCTGCCCCGATGGGTCATCGACTCCAGCATCTTGACCAGCTCGGCGCCCACGTTGGCGGGACGCTCGATCGAGCTGTGCTTGTGTATTATGCCGCTGATTCCACACATATCTTATGGAGACCTAATATAGCATCCGCCTATCTGGAGGGACAAGCGAGACCGGACCGGATCACTCGGCCTCACCGGCGGCGGCGTGCTCCAGCCACTCAGCGCATTCCGCCGATAGCTCGCGCGCGACGGCGGCCTCGTAAAGCTTCAGGTCCGACTCGGTCAGGACCGTCTTCCAACGACCGTTCGTCCCCTTGTGGAAGAAGGTCTGAGCTCCTCCGCGGAAACTGGTTTCCATGCCGGGCCAGATGTTTTCGGCGTTCTGCTTCACGGTGCCGAAGGTCACTGAGTCCACGACGCGCGGCAGGACCTCTTCAGGGACTTCGATGTCCAGGAAGCAGGCCACACGCAAGACCTCGCCCTCCAGGTCGGCCAGCAGATCGTTGTAGTGGACAAATAGGATATTGGGTATGTCGCGGTAGTCCCACCACGACTGCACGTGGCGCATGTTCGACCAGAACGGGTAGCCCTCGGTCTCCCAGTCGAACCAGCCCGCAGAAATCCAGCCGCTCCAGAATTGGCGGATGTCGTCTGGACAGATGGGGAGAGGTACGCCTACACGGCCCGGGTTGTCGTTGATCTTCTCGTAGAAGTCCGGCATGTAGTTGCTGTAGTGGTTCCAGAGCGACATGAAGACGTCGCGCGCGTCTCGGCCGACCACGACGTACTTGATCTGAGGAAAGAAGCGCAGGCCGTCCAGGGGCAGGTGCGTTTTGATGGACCGCCTGTGCGACAGGGCCTCGAGCTTGCCGATGACCTCATCGATGGGAGACATCCGCATGTCCAGCCACGGCGAGACCTCGTTGAGTGAGGCTGTAGGTTGGCCTCCCCGCAAGAGGGCCTGAACGATCAACTGCATCCACGTTGTGCCCGATTTGTAGGGGGTAGCGACAACGATGTCGTCGTCCCTCGGCGTGAACGCGTCCCACCGGGTGCTGTCCAGGTGGTGGTTCTGGTATACGCGGGTTACTTTTGGGGCCCTCGGGATCATTTCCGCGGAGCTATCTGATCTCCGAGGCCCGGACGACCTTGGGCTCCAGCGACAGTGGGCCTCGCTCGCGCCCGATCTTGTCGCGCAGCTCCTTCGTGGCCGCAGCATCGATCGAGGTCCCGTCACCCATAACGACAACGCCGTACTCGCGGGCCCCTTCGACCGTGACCTTCTCCAGGAGCACGTCCTTCAGGACCGCCTCGGGTTCCCGTTCGAGGGGGTCGCCGTACCCGCCCGCGCCCGCCTGGACCGAGCGGTACACGTCGCCCTTCTTAACGTCCATCATGAACTTGGAGGGCAGCTCGCGGTTCTCCGTTGCGGGGTTGAGAATGCTGTGGGTCTGGCTGCCGGGGCTGCCGCCCTGCGCCCCCCAGGGCAGGAACTTGTGGCGATCGGAGCGTATCTGTACGGTCGCCTCGTCGGCGGTCAGCTCGTACTCTCGGATCACGCCGAGGCCACCTCGGAACTTGCCCGCGCCACCGCTGTCAGCGACGTACTCGTAGCGGGTGATACGCAACGGCTGGTCTGCTTCGATGCTCTCTATTGGGGTGTTGGACTGGTTTGTCACGGGGGCCGTGGCGCCGTCCGGGCCGTCGGCGTACGGGCCGCCGCCGCGCGGGCCGTCGTTGTTGAACTCCAGGAAGACGAACGCCTTGCCGTCAATATAGCCGCCGTAGCTCGCGCCGATCTCTCCGCCACCCCAGGCGGCAGGGACCTTGTCCGGGAGCGCCTGGGCCATCGCACCGAACACCGTGTGGGCCACGCGGAAGCCGCCCAGACCTCTGGCCGCCACCGGCGCCGGATGCTGAGGGTATACGTAGCTCCCCGGCTCCGCGATTACCTTGATGGGCCGGAAGAAACCCGCGTTTGCGGAAACAGTGGGGCTCGTCAAGTTCTTGAGCGCCGCGTAGCAGGCCGACTTGGTAAATGCGAAGTTCGGGTTGATCGAGCCCTTGGCCTGAGGCGAGGTCCCAGTAAAGTCCAGCAGTATCTCGTCGGCCTCGATGGTGAGCTTGAGCTTGATTGCGATGGGGTCGTCGCTGAAGCCGTCGTCGTCGACGTAGTCGGTGAATTCCCAGGTGCCGTTGGGGAGGTCTTCGATCTCGGCACGAGTGAGCCGTTCCGTGTAGTCGATGATGTCGGTCATGTAGTTCTTGAGATTCTCCAAGCCGTGGTCCGCGACGAGCCGGAGGACCTCCTTCTCTCCCTGGCGTATCGCGGAGAGCTGGGCCATGATATCGCCCAAAACCTTGTCGGGCACCCGCACGTTCTTCTCGATGATTCGCCACACGGCCTTGTTAAGCTCGCCCTCCTCGTAAAGCTTGAGTGGCGGAAGCCGCAGACCCTCCTGGTATATCTCGGTGTTGTCACAGGCGTTGCCACCGGCGACACGCCCTCCGATGTCCGTCTGGTGCGCGATTACGCAGGTCCAGCCCATGAGCAACTCGTTCACGAAGATGGGCTTGAACAGAAAGATGTCGGGCAGATGGCTGGCTCCTTCGTACGGGTCGTTATTGGCGAAGATGTCGCCCGGCTTGATGTCGTCGACGAAGTACTCTCGCACGGCCGCCAGTGCGGGCTGCATCGCACCCATGTGGAATGGCAACGTGAGCCCCTGGGCTACCTGGTCCCCCTCCGCGTTGAAAATAGCGGTAGAGAAGTCCATGTTGTCCCTGACCACCAGAGATCGGGCCGTCCGAACGACCGTCACCGCCATAGTGTCGGCTGCGCTCTCCAGGTAATTCTTGATGATGTTCCGCGTGATCGGGTCGAGGCCCTGTCGTTCCGTCATAGGTTTCTCCTAGTTCCGATGTTCCGATCAGGTTCGCTCTATAGTATGGACGATGTCATTCCGAGGAGTCTGCGACGAGGAATCTACAGCCGCAGATTCGCAGAAACGGGCTCAGATTCTTCGCTGTAAACTAGAATGACAGTTCTTATCCGGCTTTCTCCAGCGCAATGTCCCCCGATGAGTCCAAGGAGGCCTCCCACCCCGGCGGCACGATCGTCGTGGAATCGTACTCCTCGATTACCAATGGCCCGTCGATGTGGCCTTTCAGGGAGGGCCTGCCAACCACCGGGGTTTTCACCCATTCGCCCACCTGCCCAAAATAGACTTCCCGCTCGCTCGATGTCGGTGCCGCGGCCGCGACTATCGGCACGATCCGGTCCGGAACCCGGGACTCCTCGGATAGGCCTCGCGCGATCACTCGGATGTTGACGAGCTGGAAGGGATCGGCGGCCTGGTATCCGTACGTCTTCTCGTGCTCGACACCATAGCTTGCCCCGATCTCCTCCAGCGTTTCGAGACTGAACCTGGTCTGAGGCATCGCCAGGGTGAGCTCTGACGTTTGCCCAACGTACTTCATATCGAGCTGTGTTATGACCTGCTGCCGCGAGCCGTCGAAGCCTTCTGCTCGAAGGAGCGACCGGCCCTCCTCGCGCAGCCGGTCGAGGATTCCGTTGGCCACGTCGAAGTCCAGTTGATCGAACGTCTTGAAGTGAGTCTGCACAAAGTGGTGTTCTAGGTCCGCGAACAGCAGGCCGAACGCGCTGAAGACTCCGGGGGATGGCGGAATGATGATTTTTGTTATCCCGAGAGACTCGGCCAGTCCTGCAGCGTGGATGGGCCCACCACCGCCGAACGCCACCAGCGTAAAGCGGCGGGGGTCTCGGCCTCTCTCGGTCGATACAGCCCTCAGGGCCCTCGCCATGTTGGAGTTCACGAGCAGATGGACCCCGTTGGCAGCCTCGATGTCGGACATGCCTAGTGGGATGCCAACCTTATCGTGCAGCGCCTTCCTGGCTGCGTCGGCGTCTAACGGGAAGCCGCCGCCCAGCAGGTGTTCGGGATTCAGGTAGCCCAGTGTCACGTTGGCGTCCGTCACGGTCGGCTCCGTGCCCCCTCTGCCGTAGCAGACCGGGCCGGGCACGGCCCCCGCGCTCTGTGGGCCGCTCTGGAGCGAGCCGGCTTTGTCGACCCATGCGATACTCCCGCCGCCGGATGAGACCTCAGCCAGGTCGATGGATGGCACCCGGAGGATGTACCCGCCGCCCTTGAGCAGCCTGTGGCCCGCGCTCATGCCGCCGCCGACCTCGTACTCGGGCGCAAGCAGCATCTCGCCGTCCTCGATGATGGACGCCTTCGCCGTCGTGCCCCCCATATCGAACGTCATGACGTTCTCGATACCCAGGCGTTTTCCCAGGTGATAGGCGCCCACGACGCCAGCCGCGGGCCCGGACTCGATGCAGTAAATGGGCTTCTCTATTGCCGACTCGACTGGCGCGAGACCGCCGTTGGACTGCATCACCGTAAGGGGGACACGTATGCCAGTTTTTTGGAGCTCACTACTGAGGTCGCCCAGGTACTTCGCGACTACCGGCCGAACGTACGCATTTATCACAGTGGTGCTGGTTCGCTCGTACTCCCTCATCTCAGGGAGCAGCTTGCTCGAGACCGACAGGATTGCGTCAGGCAGGCGTTCCTTCACGGCCTCGGCGATTCTCTCCTCGTGGATTGGGTTCGCGTACGAGTGAAGCAGCGAAATAGCGACTGACTTGACGCCCGAAGCCTCGATGCGGTCGAGGACCTTCTCCAAGCTGGCCTCGTCCAGAGGCTTGAGGACCTCTCCCTGGAAGGTCATTCGCTCGCCTACCTCGAAACGCAGGCTACGCTCGACCAGGGGTGGAGGCTTCTGGTAATAGAGGTCGTACAGCCGTGGGGTGCGGATGCGGGCCAATTCGAGCACGTCGCGGAAGCCCTCGGTCGTGATGAGCGCGGTCCGCTCGCCTTTACCCTCCAGGATGGCGTTGGTCGCCACCGTGAAGCCATGGCCGACCTCGCCGATGTCTTGGGGGCTCAAGCCCAGGTCCTTGATGCCCTGTGCGAGCCCTTCCATTACGGCCTTGGCATAGTCGCTTGGGGTGCTGGCTACCTTTCTGACCAGTACCCTGCCGTCCGCGCCTAGGAAAACGATGTCTGTAAAGGTGCCGCCGATGTCCACACCGGCTCGGAATTTTGCCATTTTGGGTCACTCTCGCTGTAGGTAGTTTGCGGCGCGAATCATACCACAGTCTTTGAACACCTCCGGGTAGCGGCG
>JAQBTI010000075.1 GCA_027624995.1 Chloroflexota bacterium | reverse complement strand
CGGGAACAAACAAGGGGTGGGGGCTCCCACCGTCCGCGAACGGCTACGCGAAACTGGACCGCCGGAAGGCCTGCCACCCCATCGCAACCGCGACCACGACCAACACCCATCCCATCGTGAAGAGCAGCGTTCGCGCACTCGCGCGGCCGGTTAGCTTGGCCCCGTACTGACTTCCCACCATCGCTCCCGCCCCCATCATGACGAGTATCGGGTAATCGACCTCGCCGCGGGAGGCGTGGGCAATCCAGCCCGTAATGCCCAGTACAAAGCCGATCAGCATGTTTGTTCCCGCCACGACCCTCAGGTCCATCTTCAGCATTCGGACCAGCGCGGGGAGCCGGATACTCCCGAGGATAAGACCCACCGCACCTCCCAAGAGGCCTATCACCAGCCCGATGACCGCGGCGAGGCCCGGTCGCCGCTCCTGACTCTCGGACTCTGGTGACTGCGAGCCGAACAGAGGGTTTCCTCCAACATCACCCTTGTGCTTGCGGGCCATGATCGTAAACTCGACTCCCTGCCAGGCGACCAGCACCGCAACAATCGCCAATAACAGGGACTCGGGCGCCGCCCCGCTCCAGAACCCGCCGATGAATGCCCCGGCGACCGAAGGTACTCCCATAGTTAGCACGACCTTGAAGTCGACGCGTCCGCCCCGCACGTGGCGGATCGAGCCGGTCATCGCACTCAGACTGCTGACGAGGATATTGGTGCCCGCGGCAGTCGGCACTGGCATGCCCACGAACAGGAGTATAGGAAGCCTGATGCTCCCCAGCGCCAGGCCGACAAAACCGCCTAGCACGCCGATCGCTACGGAGGACAATGTGAGGAGTACGGCATGCCAGACCCGAAGGTCAGACGCCAGGCCGAGCTCATCCAGGGTAAGATTCAACTGTTACCCGGCTCCCCGGGCAAGCTGTTCCAGCGAGTGCCGCATCTCATCGATCTGCTCCCGGGGCGGCGCACGGTGGCCGTAGCAGGCCCGGTTGAAGGCCGCGGTCACACGGTGCACGATGTCTCGCGGGAAGAGTCGCTCCAGCGTGTGTTGATACTCCTTGGGCGTCTGCCACGACAGCCGCGGGAAACCACCCTTCTCCGCAAGCACGAGGAGGCCGAAATATATCCTGAAGACCTCTGCGACATCGGCATCCCCTTCGGGAATTCGCAGCGCCGGCTTCTCACTCTTACGCTTGAATCTGTCGGGCAACAGGCTGTACAGGAGGTGGGCCAAATCCGCCGCCGCGTCGGCCTCCTCGGAGACCGATTCCCTGAGCCCCTCGTCCTCTTCTTCGAGCCGGACCATCCTGCGCCGAAATGCGCGCGCAACGAAGAACAGGACGACCAACACGAAGACCGCGACTACCGTCCACTCGATGTAGGCCAGGTACCCCGGAGTCTCGGCGGCTTCCATCTGCTGTTGTTCCCGTAATGCCTGTCCTATCTCGCCTGCGTCTTGGGCCTCGAACTGGCCCTCACCGAGGAGCCAGTTCAGGACAATCACGATGCCCTGGGCCACCAGACCGAATACGAACGCAAGAGGCAGCACGAGGACGTAGAAGACGGCCCACCCCACCATTCCGAGCAGCCAGGAGGCCGGACCGGAGAGCCAGGAGAGGATGAATCTCTCAACGATCGCGAAGACAACTCCGGCCGCCAGGACGGCGCCGACCACCATACCTATAGTGCGGAACCAGGCCTTCTCCTCGGCCGCCCGCTTCGATGAAGGCCGGAGATGCCCAACGCTAAGGCCTCCAAGTGCGGCGGCGAAAAAGACGAACATCAGCGGGAACACTCGCAGGTCGTCCGGGGCCGCCATGTCGATCACCGCCGCGACGGCGAGGGCAAGAAGCCCGATTCTGAAGCTGAACTCCAGACTCTCCACCGGCTGGTCGATGGAGGCCACCCTTCCTCCACGCCACCACAGGCCCGCGCCCAGCAATCCACCTATTGCGACGATGAACTGGAACCCCACGGGCTGGGAGCTCGCGCCAAGGTTCCGGGGCCACAAGACGTCTAACCCGATCAGGCCCGAACCGAGTTGGGCGCCTATGGCAAGATAGACCGCGAGGGCGGCAAGCAAGGCCATGGCATACTGCGCAACGAACGTGGGCATCCTTACGAGCTGGAGGAAGCGCACGACAAGGTAGGACCCGCCAAGTAGTGCGACCACACTCCACCAGCTCAGAGGACCCCGACCGTAACCGGCCATTGTTCCAAGCACAGCGCCCAGAGCGTAGACCCATACGCTCTCAGACAGCAGGTGTGCGGCTACGACCGCTCTACGCCTGACCGTACTCACTTCCAACCCCAAGCCTGTCGAAGTAGCCTCCGATTTCGTGGACGATCACACCGTCCGGAAGGTCTGGACATGCCCCTGACCCCACATATACGACGACGACCTTGTGCCCTTGCCGGCTCAGATCTCCGATGACCAGCGCCAGCTCGGGGTGCATGAAGGCAACGACGATCGCCAGCGTCGTCCCGAACGGGAACCTTCGCGAGTGCTCGCTTAACTGGGTCGCCATGGGGGCAGCTTCAAACGGCCGTAGAGTGGCCAGTGCCTCCAGGATGATTGTGAGCTGCTCGGGGGACCGGCTCGGCGATACCCTCATGGGCCGGTCAGCCAGGATCGGCGTACCGTTTGAGAACAGTCCAAGAGTGTAGGCTCGCTCGGCTGAGTACGATGCGACGGAGGCCGCGGCCGTGATCACTCGGTCCAAGTGCAACCTTGAGTAGCCCTCCCATCGCCTGCTCATGGTCTCGACGGCGACGACCAGGACAACCGTGATCGTAGAGGTCGGCTCGAAGGTCCGAACATGGAGTCCCTGAAGCCTCGCCGTTGCCTTCCAGTCCACGATCTTCAGGGGGTCGCCCAGCTGGTACTCCCGGATACCTGCCGGCCGGGCGGGGTCCTCGAAGACGCGCGAGCCGGACAAGACCTCGCCAAGGGGCCGGACCGCAGGCAGACCCAGCTCGGCCAGTGGTACGACCCTGGGGTATACCAGCAGGTACTCCTTGCCGGGCGTGGTGGCATGACTGGTGAAGAACCCGAACAGGTCGCCGCTCTCCATCCTGACCGATCCCAGGCGGTAGAACCCGGGCTCGGTGCACTTCACCGTGTATTCCCAGCGGATTCGCTCGTACCACGACATCGATGTCGAGTGTTTCAGCGTCCGGGTGTGGGGGCTGGAGCCAGGCTCACCCTCGGTCCCGCCGATCCGGAGTTCTTCAGGCAACTCGTCTTCTATGCGAACCCGCGGAAGCGGAATGGGCTTCCGGTTGGTCACGGTCAGGGTCAGGGTGACGGACTCGCCGGCAAACACCCGGGACTCGGACAGCTCACGTGTATAAGACAGGTCCACCAGTGAGAGCTTGTTCCAGGCCCAGGCGATGCCAGACGTCAGCAAGGCCATCCCGGCGAAGCCCACAACCAGCGCCTGCCCCGTGAAGAAACCCACGATCGCGAGGACGACCAGAAACAGCATCCACAGCTCGTGCCACGACTGGCCGGTCAAGCTGCTATCTCTCTATGGGCACGGGTGCTGCGGACAGGACCTGCTCGACGATCTGGGAGGTCGTGTGGCCCCGTAGGCGCGAGTTGGAAGTAAGGACGAGGCGGTGACTCAATACCGGCACCGCCATTGCTTTGACGTCGTCCGGTGTGACGAAGTCCCGGCCTTCGATGGCGGCCAGTGCCTGAGATACCTTGTAGAGCGCCAGCGCCGCGCGCGGGCTGGCTCCAAGTGAGAGACCTTCATGCTCTCGTGTGGCCCGGATGATACTGACGACGTAGCCCCGAACAGAATCGTCGACTCGGACGGTCGTCACCGTACGTTGCGCACTCCGAAGCTCATCCGCATTGGTAACCGGGTCGACTGCGGGCGGGACCGAGTCCTGCTCGAACCGCAGGAGTATGTCCGACTCCTCGTCGGCCGACGGGTATCCCAACTTCACGTTGACCATGAACCGGTCCACCTGTGCCTCAGGCAGCGGGAAGGTCCCCTCCATCTCGATGGGGTTCTGGGTCGCGATTACGACGAATGGGTCGGGCAGCGGCATCGAGACTCCGTCGATCGTCGCCTGCCGCTCCTGCATGGCCTCCAGCAGTGCAGACTGGGTCCGAGGAGTAGCCCGGTTGATCTCGTCGGCCAGCACGACCTGCGCGAATATCGGCCCTTCCCTGAACTCGAACTCGCCCGACCTCTGGTTGAAGAAGTTCACGCCCAGGACGTCGGTGGGCATCAGGTCGGGTGTGAACTGGATGCGCTTGAAGGTGCAGCCGAGGGACTGGGCCAAGACCTTGGACAGCGTCGTCTTGCCGATGCCGGGCACGTCCTCGACCAGGATATGGCCGCGGCAGAGCAGCGCGATGATGGCCGAGTTGATGACCTCGCCCTTGCCAACGATAACGCGCTGGGCGCCCTCCCTCAGCCGCGTTGCGATCTCTTTGACCTGGTCCACTTGGGGCTCCGACGCCATGAGCCAGACCTCTCAATGATTCCCACGCTCATGTGCCGGACGTGAGTTCGTACAGTATAGGCGATGGTAAAGGCCTTAACTAGCCAACGGGCCTAGGGTCCGGTTTGAAGTCTAGGTTGGCCAAATAGGCTGCCATGGCTCACCAGGAGGCATGGGGTCCGCAAGGGCCGACGCTCTATGACGACCACCGGGCCAACGCGAGAACATCACGTCCCCGGACAATGACCAACATCCCACCCCCGATAGCATGTCACGCCGTCAACATGTCACCCCGAGTGGAGCGAGGGGTCTAAGGCCGCTGATTAGTCAACATGTCGATGCCGCATTGCCGGGGCTTTGCACCAAAAGTGCCGCGTGGCGTGAATTGCCCTTCGACAAGCTCAGGACGAACGGTGGATTTGAAGCTACGTTCGTGGTGAGCCTGTCGAACCACGGCCCGGCAATACGACTTTTGGTGCAAAACCCATTGCCGTATGACCTCCGCCCGCTACCGTCTTAGGTCCCTCCCTGCGCTCGGAAAGGCATCTTCACGGTGGTCACCCTGGAGATGTCCCCGGACAAAAAACCCCGCAACCGGACTCGCGCGGTGGTGTCCCGTCGCCGCCTTGCGGTATATTAGTTCTGTACCGCCCCGGTCAGGGGCGCGCAGGGAAGGCGCAGATGCAGCTCAGAGCCATGATGAAGATCGCGACCTCGGTTTTCACCGTCGCGGTCGTGGTCCATGCGGTCACCAGCAAGAAGTCTCACGGCAGGTTCCTGGGGGTGCCCTTCGAGTTCCGCTTTCCGACTCTCAAGAGAGTGCGGAAGCGCTGGTGGAACCGGGAGGACCCCAGGATGTTTACGCCGCACGTCTTCGGCGTAGGCTGGTCATTGAACCTGTACCAGGTCAGAGAACGCCTCAGCCCGGCCGAACCCGCGCCTGAGGCCGAACACGAGGAGCCGTCGAAGACCTAGGACCGTCTGACCGCAGAGCGCGCGGAGGCCGCTGAGGTGGAGAATCATCTAGAAATCTCCGCGTCCTCTGCGGTGAGTCCTCTCGATGCCCGGTAGTGTAGCGGTAGCACGTCAGCCTTTGGAGCTGAAGTCCCTGGTTCGAATCCAGGCCGGGCAGCCAGAAAGAAAAGAAGGGTAGGATGAAGTACCCGGTAATCATCGAAAAGGGCCGGGAATCGGGCTTCGTCGCTCATGTCCCGGCGCTCGAAGGTTGCGTTTCGCAGGGCGAGACCAGGGAAGTTGCCCTGACGAACGTCAAGGAGGCCAACGAGGCTTATCTCCAAGCACTTCTGGAGGACGGAATACCCATCCCACTCTCGCCTCTATACTCGACGGGACAGGCCTAACGACCGAAGAATTCGGCGAACTGCTGTAGCGGTAGCACGTCAGCCTTCGGAGCTGAAGTATCACAAACGTCAACGACATAGTAGAAGCACTACGCTGGTTCGGAGGAGATCCCCAACGAGCCGCTCCCCTTGCTACATTCCTCGGCTTCCAGCCCATCAGCTCCCCCGAGGACCAGCTCGCCGGCCCTCTGCGTGGTGGCCTGAAGTGGTTCTTCGCGCAGCGCTCCGATCACTTCGGGGTCAAGGAGCTATACCGTGTCGGGGCCCACGACGCCAAACAGGGCACCGTTGGCCTATGGGTCGCCGTCCTGACCGAGGAAGGATGGGGACGGCGCTCCACTGACCGGGACCGCCCCCGGCGACGGATCGCCCGTGCACTCGTGGAGCAGGTGCAAGATGCCCGCTCCATGGTCATCCTGGTTCCCAATGAACTCCAACGCTCCAACGTCAAGGAGGCCGAGTTTGTTCTGCCCCGCTCCGCCGCAGCAGTGAGCAAAGGGGCGGACGCCACAACCGCTGTCAGCAGCGTCCGCGCCCTGGTAGACCTGAAACAGCCCAATCGGTTCCACCGCGACCTGCTGCGGGACTTGGCCCTCTGGCCCGGCGCTACTCTGCTGGACGTTTCCCTTCACTGGCAGAAGGTCTTCAGCGTCGAGCGGGTTACGACCAGGTTCTACCAGGAGTATATGAAGGTCCGCGACCGCATGGCTGAGGCCCTGTTGGCCCACAACGCCGACCACCCGGTCGTCGGGAAGCTGACCATCGAGGATGCCCGCGCCTGGGCAACGCGCCAAATGGGCCGCATGCTCTTCCTCTGGTTCCTCCAGTCCAAGAAGTGGCTCGGGGAGCCGGGTGGGATGGGGTATCCCGACTATCTGCTAAGCTTGTGGAACAGGCGAGACCAGGCACCGGTGCAAGAGTACTACCGCGGCCTGCTGGTACCCCTCTTTTTTGAGGGCATGGCCTTGGGGACGCCCAGCCAGGCCGTGCGCGACCTCCTGGGGTACACGCCATACCTCAACGGCGGTCTCTTCCGCAAGAACCGCCTCGAGGACGCCGTGGACGACGGCGGCGAGGTCTCCATCCCCGACGAGGTCTTCGACCCCGATGCAGACGAAGACCCACCCCGCACCGTCCTGGGCCTTCTCTCCCGCTATCGCTTCACCACGAGGGAGTCAACGCCCGACGATCAGTCCGTTGACCCCGACCCAGAGCGCCTGGGCCGCGTCTTCGAGAACCTGTATCAAGGCGATGCACGTCACGATACTGGGACCTACTACACCCCCCGCGAAATCGTCCACTTCATGTGCCGGCAGGCCCTGGACGGCTATCTGTGCGACCAGACAGGAGTATCCCGGGAGACCCTGGACTGGCTCCGGAAGCAGGCTGTCGAGAAGGAGGAAGGCGGCAAGCCGCTGCCCCGCGAGCTGGAGGAACGCCTGGTCTCCGCCCTGGAGTTGGTCCGCGTGTGCGACCCGGCCGTCGGGTCCGGTGCCTTCCTCCTGGGCATGATGCAGGAGATGATCCTTCTTCGCCGGAGCATTGAATACAGCAAGCGGGAGGACATCCAGGACGAGGAGCAACTCATCACAGACTGGAAGCGCCATGCGATCCAGTACAGCCTGTACGGCGTGGACATCAACCCCGAAGCAGTGGAAATCTGCCAGCTCCGACTATGGCTCTCCCTGGTGCTGGACCTCTTGGAGCCGCCCAGGGACGCTCCCCTGCCCAACCTGGACTTTCGGATAGTCGCCGGCGATTCCCTGGTGGACCGGGTGGCGGACATCACCTTCGTGGGTTCATGGCCGCCCAAGGAAACCACCGTTAGCCTGGAGCTGAGACATAAGGTCGATGGCCTGGTCACCAGTATCGGGCGGTGGCGCCAGGAGTTCGACTCCACTCACCGGAATCCCCTGCGCCTCAAAGACCTCCGTGACCGCATTGGCAAGGCCCAGGGCCAGATCATATGGTTGCACCTGGAAGAGGCTGTCAAAAGGGCCGAGGAAGATGTCGCCTATGCCAAAGGCCTCACTGCCAGGAAGAACGCCCTAAAACAGGCTCAGGCCAGGGTCGACCAGCTTTATGGCATCATCTCTGAGGTTGACTCCAGGAACTTCGCCCTGATCCAGAAGCCCTTTCTCTGGCCTATTGCCTTCCCAGAGATATTGGCCCAGGGAAATGCAAACGCAGGATTTGATATCGTGCTGGCCAACCCGCCATACGTCCGCCAGGAGAAGCTGGATGCCAGTGACCAGGAGAGCTACCGCCAGGCCTTCCCCGAGGTCTACGCTGGAACCGCCGACATACTGGTCTTCTTTTATGGCCGTGCCCTCCAGATTCTCAGGCCTGGTGGCTGGCTGGCTTTCATCACCAGCAACAAGTACATGCGGGCCGCTTATGGGGAAGACCTGCGGGGCCACATGCCCAACACAATGGTAGTGGATCGCATCCTGGATTTCGGTGACTTGCCCCTGTTTGAAGCCAACGGCAAACAGGTAGCCGCCTATCCAGCGGTGGTCGTCGGGCACAAGGATGAGCAAGGAGAGGAGCACTCCCTTCGGGTGGCAAATCTGACGTACCCCGTCCGCAGAAAGCTCACCGAGGCCCGGCTGCAAGTCAATCCAGAGAACGTCCGAAGGGTGCTAGAAGACTTGGGTGGCCTTCTTAAAGAGACGGAGGTGCCAGATTACCCCCAGGTGTTGCTCCGGAGGCACAGCTGGATTCTAGAGGACCCAGCCCTGGTGCGGTTATTCCATAGATTAATGAGCGAAGGGAAACCGCTACGTGAGTATGTGAACGGGCGAATCCTCTATGGCGTGAAGACAGGCTTGGGCAAAGCTTTCGTTATAAACGATGAGACGCGGCGAGGTCTTATTGCTGAAGACCCTCGCAGTGCTGAACTAATCAAGCCATGGCTGAGAGGCCGTGATATCAAGAGGTGGCGAGCGGTCTGGAATAGCCTCTACGTCATTTTCACGAGGCGCGGAACAAGTATCGACGATTATCCAGCGATCCGTGACTATCTCATGTGGTGGCGCAAGGAGCTTGAGCCAAAGAAATCCTCTGGACAGCCCGGTCCTGGACGGAAACCTGGAAGCTACAAATGGTTTGAGCTCCAAGATTCGGTCGACTATTACCTGGATTTTGAGCTTCCAAAGGTCATTGTCAATCGATTCATTAATAGCCCCGACTTTTCATATGACGAATCTGGCCTCTTGCACAATGATGCCTCTTTCTCTGTGTGGGCTCCCACGCCAAGCATAGCTGCCATTCTCAACTCGCGCCTAGGTTGGTTCTTTCTCTCTCATCTTTGTACCCAATTGCAAAACGGCTACATCCAAGTGTTCATCCAGTTCCTGGAGCAATTGCCTGTTCCAATGATTGATAGCCAAGCAGATGACCATGCGACGAGCCTGGTGCGAGCGCTTGTGCAGGCCCCCTCAAAGGTTCAGAAA
>JAQBTI010000074.1 GCA_027624995.1 Chloroflexota bacterium | reverse complement strand
GGGCCTTGAGATGGTCCGTCCCCTTGTGTTTGGGCATGATGGACATCATCTCTTGAAGAGCCGCTATCTTGGCCTGGGGCGTGAGCGCTTCCCGGAATCGCTCCTCAGCTTTGGTATATTGTGGCGGTACGTTGGTGGGCATGGTGATTTCTTAGCAGTCGGCTGTATCGATATATTCTTGCACAAACGGCGGACGCCGGCAGTAACGCCCAGGTTGCCGGCAGAGCGAAGGGTCTGGTGAGGTGGTGACCAGCATAGCGGGAATTGCGATTGAGACATCTGTTCTCCGCCAGATGCTTCGTCGCCCCCCTCCTCAGCATGACACCGCCTTCCGATCACACCCCAGGTTGCCTGATAGCCACAGCGCCCACTAGAATGAACGACCACGGGATCTTGGCCACGCCACCGACTGTCGTAAAAACATGAAAGATTGTGACTCTTGGGACTCTTCAGCAAGAACATCCTTGACCGGATCAGCAAGCGGCGACGGGACTGGGAGGGGCGTGAGCTAGCCGGCGCTCTGGCGAAGTCCCCCGAGACTCGCAAGCAATTTACAACCCTCTCCGGCATCGAGGTGGGCGGACTATACACCCCGGAGGACGTCAAAGACCTGGACTTCGAGTCCTCCATCGGCTTCCCGGGTGCATATCCGTTCACGCGCGGTGCCTATCCCACGATGTACCGCGGCAGGCCCTGGACACGTCGCCAGATCGCCGGTTTCGGCACCGCGCGTTCGACCAACGAGAGGTTCCGCTTCCTGCTGGACCATGGACAGACGGGCCTTAGCACTGACTTCGACCACCCCACGTTGACCGGGTATGACTCGGATGACGAACTGGCGGAGGGCGAGGTGGGACGGGTAGGGGTGGCCATAGATTCCATTCGCGACATGGAGGAGCTATTCGACGGCGTGCCTCTGGACGAGGTGGGCATATCTTTCACGATCAACCATCCGGCGATCACTATGCTGGCCATGTTCTTGGGGGTGGCCGAGACCCGTGGAGTGCCGTGGGAAGCGCTCCGGGGAACGGTCCAGAACGATTCGCTAAAAGAGTTCTTCGGCCAGAAGACCTATGCTTTGCCACCCGCTCCGTCTTTAAAGATCACCACCGACATCGTCGAGTTCTGCACCAGCCACGTTCCCAACTGGTACACGGTCTCGATCTCCGGGTATCACACGCGAGAGGCGGGAGCCAACGCGGTACAGGAGCTGGCCTTCACCATCGCGCAGGGGATGGCCTATGTGGAATCCGCGATGGAGAGGGGAATGGCCGTGGACGATTTCGGCCCCCGGCTCTCGTACTTCTTCGGGTGCCACAACGACCTCTTCGAGGAGGTTGCGAAGTTCCGAGCCGCTCGGAGAATGTGGGCTCGCATCATGAAGGAGCGGTACAAGGCCAAGAGTGCGGAGTCGATGCGAATGCGATTCCACACCCAGACGCTGGGCTCTACTCTCGTCCGAGAGGGACCCAAGAACAACATCACGCGCGGCGCCTTTCAGGCACTGGCCGCGGTGCTCGGAGGGACTCAGTCGCTCCACGTCAGCGGCTACGACGAGGCCTACGACATCCCATCCGAGGAGGCGATGAAGGTCTCCCTCGCGACGCAGCTCGTAATTGCTCACGAGACGAATGTGGCGAACACCGTAGACCCTTTGGCAGGTTCCTATTTCGTAGAGTCGCTTACCGATAGCGTGGAGGAGGCCGCCCAGGAGTACATCAACACCATCGAGGGGATGGGGGACGGCAGCATGGTGAGGGGGATGCTGAATGCTATAGAGTCCGGCTATATCGAGAGCGAAATCGCCGGCACGTCGTTCGAGTTCCAGAACGAGATCGAGAGCGGGGAGTACGTCGTGGTCGGGGTCAACGGATACCGAGAGGAGGCCGAACAGCCTGAGGAGGTCTTCGAGTTCGACGTGGAGGAGGAAGGCCGTCAGCTAGCGCGGCTGACAGAGGTAAGGCGTGATCGCAGCAGTGCCGACGTGGAGAAGGCCCTTGACGAGATCAAGCGGAAATCTGAGGCCGACGAGAACATCTTCCCTCACGTATTGGACGCGGTTAGGGCTTCGGCTACCGAGGGAGAGGTTATGGGCGCCCTTCGGCAGGTCTACGGAGAGTATGTTGATCCAGGCGTGTTCTAGGCCCGCTCTTTGGGCTACCGGACCAACGCGGCTTCGTACCAGGGGAATAGGGGCCGTGGTTCGACAGGCTCACCACGAACGTAGTTTCAGACTCACCGTTCGCCCTGAGCCTGTCGAAGGGCAATTCGCGGCGCGAGGCATTTCTTGACAAAGCCGGACCGGTGACGAGATGACACAGCCCGAATTCCCCATTAAGGTTGTAGTGGCCAAGATTGGCCTGGACGGCCACGACCGAGGCATCAAGATTATTGCCCGGTCTCTACGAGACGAAGGGATGGAGGTCGTCTATCTAGGCATGCGACTCACCGCCGAGCAGATCGCCGCAGCGGCGGTCGAAGAGGACGCGGACGTCGTGGGTATCAGCCTGCTATCGGGCGCACACCTTCGCCTGGTGCCCAAGCTGATCGATGCGCTCAAGTCTCAGGGACTGGACGGTCAGGTCCTCTTGGTCGTAGGCGGCACGATCCCGGACCAGGACGTCGAACCCCTCAAGCAGATGGGGGTTCACGGCGTCTTCACAGTGGGTACGCCTATGGCCTCGATTGTCAGCTTCATCAAAGAACGCGCCGTCCCGCCTCGATAGACGAAATGGAATGGCCGCCCACATATGACAAGACGTACTCGCCATCGGCCGACAGCGAGTACTGGGACCGAAGAGCGGAGACGATGTCTCCCGACGAGCGACAAGCTGCCGTCCTGGCCAAGCTGGGTCACCAGGTGCGCTACACCTTCGAGAACTCAGAGTTCTATCGCGAGTTTTGGCGAGAGGCGGGCGTCGATCCGGCCAACATCGATAGCCTCGAAGATTTTCGTCAGCTGCCCATACTCACCAAGGATGACCTGCGCCGGGAGCAGGAGGCCCACCCGCCATACGGGCGCTACCTATGCGTACCGGAAGAACGGATCCTGCGTATCCACGGGACCTCCGGCACGACAGGTAAACCGACCATCTTCGGCATCAGCGACGACGACTGGGACCGGATCGCGGAGGCCCACGCCCGAATCCTCTGGTCCGCCGGGCTGCGTCCCGACGATTCGGTCATTGTCGCGGCCGTCTTCAGCGCATATATCGGGAGCTGGGGAGCACTGGTTGGAGCGGAGCGCCTGGGCGCGAAGTGTTTTCCGTTCGGCGCCGGCGCACCGCAACAGACCGAGCGCGCCGTGGACTGGATCGGAATGTTGCAGCCGACCGCCCTTTACGGCACTCCATCGTATGCGCTCTACCTTGCGTCGACTGCACGGCAGATGGGCGTGGACCCAAGGAGGGATTTCAATTTTCGGCTCATGTTCTTCTCCGGTGAGCCTGGAGCCAGCATTCCGTCTACGCGAAAGGAGATCGAGGAGGCCTTCGGCTGCTACGTGGTGGACCAGGGAAGTATGGCCGAAATGACCCCGTGGATGACCAACTCCGGGTGCCGCCATATGAGCCGGGGCATGCATCTGTGGGACGACATCGTCTACGCGGAGCTGCTGGACCCCGAGACTCGCGCGCCAGGCCTGTCGGGCGGGGAAGCCGTGCCGGTCTACACCCACCTGGAGCGCACCTCTCAGCCCATGATCCGCTACTGGTCGGGCGACCTCGCACGATGGGATACATCGACCTGCGAGTGCGGCCGGACCTATACCACGCTGCCCGATGGACTGTCCGGACGAGTTGACGACATGATCATCGTCAGGGGTCAGAGCATCTTCCCGTCCAAGATCGAGGACGTGCTGCGTGGAATGCCTGAGTTCGGAGGCGAGTTCCGGCTGGTGATAGACCGAGAGCCCGGCCGGATGGACTCTCTAACCGTTCAGGCTGAGGTGGCTCGTGACGCCGCTGGTGTCGACCAGGTTGAAGAGAGGTTCGCCGAGGAACTGCGTCGGGCGGTGGGGGTCGGCCAGTGGAGTTGAAGCCGGAAGGCGAGTTCGAGCGGACACAGTTCAAGGCCCGCCGAGTGATCGACAAGCGCTCTTGAGGGCTGTGGAGTCCCTTATCCCAAACTTCTCCCGCAATGGGGAGAAGGGGTAGACGGAGAGACGACGATGACTCTCAATCTGGCGTTGGTAGGTGTGGCGGAGTCCCATTCCGCCACACCTACGGGCTAATCGAGCTTAGAAAATACTTCGACTCGTTCAGGCTGGTAGCCGTGTGCGACCGCAACGAGTCCGCTGCCGAGCACGTCGCAGGCGTCGCTGAACGGGAGCTGGGCGAGCGACCTGCGGTCTTCGACGACTTCGACACGATGCTCTCGGCCGTCGACTCACTCGACGCCGTGGACGTTGCGGCCGACACCGCGTCGCACCACACCATCGCCGAGGCCGCACTCCGCGCGGGACTCCATGTCATCGTCGAGAAGCCAATGGGGGTTACACTCAAGGCCTGCCGCCGCATGTATGGGGCTGCGGCCGCAGCGGGCAGAACGCTGGCTATAGCCGAGAACTATCGTCGCGATCCGCTGTGCCGCCTGGCGAAGGCGCTCCTGGATGCAGGGGTGATAGGCGAGCCACGGTTGGCCCTGGATGTCTCGGTTGGGGGCGGTGACGCCTTAATGCACAACACGTCGTGGCGCGCCCTTAGGTCTCGCGGCGGCGGATTCATCCTGGAGCAGGGCGTCCATAACGCCGACCTCTTGCTCTACTACCTCGGCGAGGTAGAGAGCGTATTCGCGGAGACCTCGGTGCTGGAGAAGACGCTGCGCCGGAGGGGCATATCGGCAGACCTCCAGTCGTTCTATTCCCACCGCGCGGACGACGTGTTCTCCACCTCTGAGACTATCGAGGCCGATGCGGTCGACACCGGGGTCGCGGTAATGAAGTTCAGATCAGGCGCCGTGTGCCAACTGACCATGTCCAGAACGTCGCCCGGAAGCCACACGAGCCTCGCGACCGTCCACGGCTCCCTGGGAACGATGGTCATGCCGGCCAGCAGAAGCGGAATCGGACCCACGGTGATGCTTGAGGGCCGAGAGCCGCTGCGTGGGGAAGCATTGCTGGAGCTGGTGCCGGACATGACGCTGGACGAGCCTACCGCGGCACACTTCGGAGGCAGCCGGCCCATCGCATCGTACGGGATGTCCTTCGAGGAGGTGGACCGAGCGCTGGTAGCGATCGAGCTCGAGGATTTCGCTCGTGCGATTCGGACCGGACGCAGGCCCGAGGTGGACCAGGAAGCGGGAATGCGGGCCGTCGCGCTCGTCTACGCCGTGCTGGAGTCGGGCGAAACAGGGGTCCCGGTCAAGCTCCGAGACGTTATGGACGGCACCGTGGCCGAGTACCAGCGGTCGGTCGACGAAGAGAACGATATCTAGGGACGGTTGCCGCGCCGGAAACCTCCTCTCCCATTGCGGGAGAAGAATGAAGTGAGGGCGACCTCCGAGGCTCCGACAACCGCGCCGAATCTGCATAATGCGCCGATTTCCGACGGCCCTCTCATTCCTTCGACAAGCTCAGGGCAGGCTCTAACCTTCTCCCGCGGAGGGGAGAAGGGATCTCTGGACACGCCGGAGGCGTCGTCTGGGCATCATCGCCGGGCCACCCCGGCTACCGCGCGGCGGGGCCCAAGAGTTCGCGTAGACGGTCTCGGCTACGTAGGACGCAGCCTTCGGTGTCGGACTCGTCGCGCGACTCGATAGCCAGCGTAAACGGGTAGGGCCCCAGGAAATCGAGGTACCCCGAGAGGTCCAGCGACCCCTTTCCAACCTCGAAATGGTCCCGCGAACCGTCGCTGTCGTGCATGTGCACGTGGCGGAGGTACGGTGAGAAGGCGTCGATGGCGAGCCTTAGTCCGTCCGACAGATCGGCATGACCGACATCCAGGGTTATCCGGACCGCCGGACTGTCGACCATCTCCACCACCTGGACTAGCTCGTCATAGCTCTGGATGACGTAGCCGGGCACGTGTGCGAGGTTCTCGACGCACAGCACGGCTCCTCTCTCTTCGGCCATTCGCGCCCCTTTTGACAGGAAATCCGCCAGGTTTTCGATGGCCTGCCGTCTCACGTCTTCTGAAGCGGCGGCGGGCTTGACGCCGGGGCGGTCTATCGGCCCTGGATGGACGACGATGGCGCGCGCGCCGATGTCGTGGGCCAAGTCCAGCGTCCGCCCGAGATCGGCGAGGTGTGAACGCCGTCGCTCGGGGTCGTGGGAGGCGGGTGCGACGCCCCGGTGAACGAAGTGGATGGAGAGATCAATCCCGTTGGCGGCCGCCTGCACCCGGACCTCCCGCACGTCCGTGTCAGACATCACGTCGGGCCACAGGGTCCAAGAGCCCAGCTCGAGGCCGCGGAACCCGTGCTCAACGGCGAACTCGATTCCTTGGCGGGCGGTGCATTCGGGCCCGAAAGAGTATGTTGAGACTGCGATGGTTGGCATATGTGAGTCCTCCTCTAGAGCCTTCACTTCTCGTTCCGGACCCTCACCCTAGCCCTCTCCCGAAGGGCCCAAAGGGAGAGGGGATTTCGCTCTGATCACTCCCCGCGTCGCAGGACCCTTCCGGGGGTGGCGCCGGTGTGTTTGCCCTCGAAAATGATGGCCTCGCCCGCGACGAAGACGTATGGGATGCCGTCCGGGAACTGGCTGGGTTTGTCGAAGGTGGCGCGATCGACGACGGTGTCGGGATTGAAGAGCGTCAGGTCGGCCACGAACCCTTGCTGGACGAGTCCGCGGTCTTTGAGTCGGAGTCGCTGAGCTGGGAACCCGGTCATCTTGTGCACGGCCGATTCGAGTGAGAGCACCTGCTGCTCCCTCACGTAGCGGCCGAGCACCCTCGGAAAGGTGCCGTAGTTTCGCGGGTGGGGCTTGCCCGAGACGTGGGAAGCTTTGTGGTCCCCACTGGCGGTCGCAAGGGGCCCGGTGGGCGAGAAGGCATAGCCGTCCGAGCCGAACATGGCGGCCTCGTGGCCCATGAAGAACCGGACATCGCCCTCGTTCCGGTTGAATACGGTAGTGGGGACGTCGCCGCCCTCTTCGATCAACAATGTGAGTGCCGTCTCCAACACGTCGGTCCCTCTCATTTCGGCGATCTCAGCCACCGAGCGTCCGATATTCCCCGCGTTGGCGGCAGTGAACGCGTCCGAAACCATGTAGGTATCCCACGGTATCGGTGTACCGCTGAAAAAGCCCTCCACGGTCTCAATGGCGATGCGACGACGAGTCTCGGGGTCTCGAAGCCGTCGTACCACCTCCTCGTTGCCGCCTTCCATGGACCACTCCGGAAGGAGCTGGCCGACGCCGCTGCCCGCCGCTACATAGGGGTACATATCGTACGTGGCGTCGAGGCCCTCGTCGCGCGCTCGGTCGAAGACGGCGACCATACTGGCCCCGTCCCCGTGCGCCCGCGGGTCGATGATGGCCATGTGGGAGTACTGGATCGGGACGCCCGCTCGTCTGCCGATCTCGATGGCCTCTTTCGCGGCGTCGGTGTGGTCGGCGGTCCGCCAGCGGGAGTGGGTCACATAGAAGGCACCATCGAATGGGGAGATGGCCTCGGTCAGCTCCACGAGCTCATCGGTCGAGGCGAAACTCGAAGGGACGATGGTCAAGCCGGTGGAGAGGGAAAAGGCGCCCTGCTCGATGGCCTCGGCGGCCAGCCGGCGCATCTCCTTCATCTCGTCGGTTGTCGGAGGGCGGTCCTGATTGAGGCCCACCGCCTTCCGAATCTCTCCCTGGCCGACCTGAGGGGCGATGTTGAGGCTGATGCCGCTGGAGTTCGTGTATTCGGCCCAGCCGTCGAGGTCGGTCCAATCCCAGTCCGGTTTCAGGAACGGCCAGGTGGACCGCTGGTATTCGGCGAGGTGAGGGTCTGCGGCGACGGGGTACGGGGATGAGCTGCAGTTGCCGGTGACCTCTGTGGTGACCCCCTGATATGCCTTGCTGTCACCGCTCGGGTCGCTGAGCATGGTGGTGTCGGAGTGGCTGTGCATGTCGATGAAACCCGGGGCGATGACCAGCCCCGTGGCGTCGATAGTACGAGGGGCCTCGGCCGCTCCGAGGCTACCGACGGCATCGATCTTGCCCCCTGTTATTCCAACGTCGGCCTGGAATCTGGGCCTGCCGGTCCCATCTACGACCGTCCCGTTCGTTATCAGAATGTCGAACATTCCGTCGGCTCCTTTGGCTTGAGCTATCCCAACCAGGGCCGGTACATCTTGCCGTCGCGGACGGTAGCTACGTGGTTGAGCTTCTGCTTAGCCATCACGGTTACGGGCGCCTCCCACTTGATGTCGTAGAATGTCACCCTGTCCCCCAGCCGGTCGACCATTGGGAAACTGCCGTCGACCAGCCGTAATATCGCGGCATCGCCCTCCGCGCCCACGGCCAGGCTGCCTAGAGTCCCGGCCATACCCATGATCTGGGCTGCGGTCTGGGTCGTGAGTCTGACGACCTCGTCCAGCGACAGTCCAAGGTGGAGGAACTTTGACATCGTCGTCACCATGTCGTAGACCGGCCCGTCGATGCTGCCCCGATGCAGGTCGGTACTGATGTTGCCGGGCGGGAAGCCGTCGGCGATGGCCCTTTCAGCACTGGTGAAAGAGAATCCTCCGCCGCCGTGCCCGACGTCAAAGACCACGCCGCGCTCTGCCGCCTCTTTGAACCCGTCCCGCACCTTGCCCGATTCGTCGATGAGCAGGTCCTCCATGCCGCCGAAGGCGTGAGTCACCACGTCGCCGGGCCGGAGCATCGCACACAGTTCCTCCAGAGGCGTGTTCGTGTTGCCCACGTGGATCATGACGAACCCGCCCATCGCCTCGGCTGCCTCCAGAGAAAGCCTGAGAGCCTGGACATCGTTGTCGCCACACTGGACTCGGCCCAGCCGGGCCTTGATACCCAGGACGTAGTGCTTGTTCTCTCGCCAGCACTCCACCGCCTTGTCGACTTCCGCCCAGCGCATATCCAGAAGCTCGGCTATATCGTTTCCCCCGGGCATGCCCATGGAGGAGATGTTTAGAAGGGCAAACTGCCGGGTGTCGGAACGCTCCAGGACCCACTTTCGGAACGCCGAAAAGGTTCGCGCGCCGGATGAACCGGCGTCGACCACGGTCGTCACTCCCTTGGCCACGTTAACGGGGTCGGTTGGGAGTCCCGGGTCCGAGGCGCCCCAAAAGGTGTGGGCGTGTATGTCGATCAGGCCCGGGGTGACTAGGAGCCCGGAGGCGTCGAAC
>JAQBTI010000073.1 GCA_027624995.1 Chloroflexota bacterium | reverse complement strand
ATAGGCCCAATCGCCAGCGCCGCTAGGCTCAGATAGACGAACAAGCCCACAATGTCGGTCGTGGCCGTCACTGCTACGGCCGAAGACAGCGCCGGGTCCAGCCGAAGCGCTTTGAAGCCGAGCGGCACCAGCACGCCGCTCACGCTCGAGACCACCAGGTTTAGCAACATGGCTGCCGCGACCACGAGCCCCAGGTAGCCGCTACCCTTCCAGGCCACGGCGATCGCACCCACCAGGACCGCCAGAGCCAGCCCATGGACCAGCCCCAGGCCGACCTCCTTTACGAGCAGCCGCCTCGTATTGGCCCCCGTAACCTCGCCAAGTGCGATCGATCTTACGATCACTGTAAGGGTCTGGGTTCCTGCGATCCCTCCCTGTCCAGCGATGACTGGCAGGAAAGCGGCCAGTATCACGACCTTCTGCAGTGTCGACTCGAAGAGTAATACCACGAAGCCCGCAAGTACCACGGTAGCCAGGTTTACGACGAGCCATGGCAGCCTGCCCCGAACCGAGCGCCAGAAGGGACCCAGAGCCTTCTCCTCCTCGTCAACGCCAATCATGCGATACATGTCCTCTGTGGCCTCGTCTTGGAGGACCCCGAGCATGTCCTCCAGCTTCAAGACGCCCACCAGAGTTCCGGACTCTCCGACGATGGGCAAGCTCTGGAGGTTGTAGCGGTCCATTAGCCTGGCGCACTGCTCCTGATCGGTCTCGGTGCCAACCGAGAAGACATCGGGCTGCATGAGTAACGAGATCTGCTGAAAAGGTCGGGCGAGGACCAGCTCCGCGAGGCTGACGCCGCCCCTCAAGGAGCCGTCTCGGTTGACGACAAAGAGGTAGAAGATGTCCTGAGGAGCCAGGTCTCTGGCCCATCTTCTGACGAATTCGATAGCCTGCTCGACGGACATGTGGTCGTGCAGGGCGAGGAAGTCCGGCGTCATCAGACCCCCGGCATCGTCGTCCTCGTAGGCGAGCAGTGGGGCGACCTCCGCGGCGTCGCTCATGCTGTCCAGTGCCTTTGCGCCGATGTCCTCTGGCAGGGCCCTGAGCACATCCGCCGCGACCTCGGGACTGGTCTCGTCCAGAATGTGCGGAAGACGGTCCACCGACATCATTAGGGATATCTCTACTGCATCCTCAGGCCCGAGTTCCCCAACGATCGACCCGACGTCTTCGTTCGTGAGGAGGTCGAGAAGCATGGCGAGAGGCTGAGGGGCCAGGCGGGCAATAACATCGGCCTGGTCGGGAAGGCGGAGGCGAGTGAGCATCGCCAGTGCCTCCGTCCCCAGGTCATGTTCGAGGAGGTCGCTAATAGGCTCCGCCAGCTGATCGATGTCGGCGGCCTGATCCTGGGTTGGTGCGGTCGGCTCTCCGGTAGTGGGTTCGGGCTCCATCTCGCGGCCTCCGTCTTGGAGTCGGGTTGTGCGGGCGCGGTCACCGGGCATACGTCCCCGGCAACTTCGACCAGCTTACCCAGGCATCCGCCGCTAGGCTAGGCTAGAGAGAGGATTCTAGCCGCCTTTATGGTCCATACAGGAATCGGACCTAGCAGAGCCTTCGCCTTGTACACCAGGAATGCCACCACGATCCCTATCAGAGCGCCGGCGAGAATGTCCGTGGGGTAGTGGACGCCTGCATAGACGCGGGCGAAGCCGAACAAGCCGGATACCACCAGCAGGACCGCGCCAACCGGGCGATTGACTCCCCATACGCCAGCTGCGAGGCCAAAGGTCACGGCCGCCGGATTGGCCGGGAAGGAGGAGTCAGTAGGCTGGTAGAAGAGAAGGATTACGTCATGACCATCGATCCCATCGAAAGGCCTGGGCCTGAAGTACTGTGCGTTGATGATGAAGACCGCGAGGCTGGATAGTCCCATCGACGTAAGTGCGAGATAGACCCCGATCTGGTGCCGCTGCCTGGCCAGAGGCCCTTCCCCCGTGAACCACAGGCCGAGAAGGACCAGACCCATGCCGACAGGCACCAGGTAGTCGCTGACCAGCAACTTAACCGCTTCATCCAGCAGCGCGATGTTACCGGCCAGTCCGTTTATCCAGAGAAATAGCGCTTCGTCTGAGTTCGCCAGTTCCGTCCCCAGTATTTGAGATTACGCCTGATCGCCATCGCGAAGTTCGTGTGCCTCAGGGCGTCCAGCCCTCCCTCGGGTTGCTCCTCTCCCCCAGTCATTCGAATATTCAGCAGAGAGGAACCTACGACCGTCACGCCGAAGCCAGAGACAGTTCCGAGAAAGAAGAGGAGCGACTGGATGTTGGCGTCGAGTCCACCCTCATAGTCATTGATGTTCCGGTCCTCGGTGGCGAAAAAGAGCCCCAAGCCGGCCAAAATGAGGACAATACCCAGTGCCTGGGCCCAATTCTTAGACCGGAGGAAGAGAAGGCCACGCAATCCGGCGGACGCGGCGGCGAACTGAATGGTGCCAACGCTGGCGACCGTGACCATGATGAAGTAGTCGGTCGCAAACGTGAACATTTGAGTGAGTTTGGACCGGCTAGGCCTCTAACGGGACCTCTGTGCACCAGTCCAGGTAGTCGGGGTTGCCCCCTTTGATCGCGTTGAGGTAGATCTCACGCAACCGGGTAGTCACCGGGCCCACGTCTCCGGTCCCTATGGGACGGTTGTCCAACTCCCCGACCGGCGTAATATGGGCGGCCGTTCCTGTGAGGAAGACCTCATCGGCAAGGTACAGCTCGCTCCGGCGGATGCTCCTCTCGACGACGTTCAGCCCCAGCTCCTTGGCAGCGATCTTCGTCGCCGAGTCTCGCGTGATGCCGATCAGGTTATTCTCCGCCACCAAAGGCGTGCTGAGCGTTCCATTGGAGACCAGAAACAGGTTCTCGCCGGAGCCTTCCGAGACGTTCCCGTCCTGGTTCAGCATGATTGCCTCGTCGTAGCCGGCGAGCGTTGCCTCAGTCTTGGCGAGGATGCTGTTGACGTAGTGTCCCGCGATCTTGACCCTGGGCGGAATGATAGTGTCGTCGATCCGCCGCCAGGACGATGTCTGGCACCGGATGGCGCCCTCTGTCTCGATATACGCGCCGAACGGCACCGTAATCAGGGCAAAGTCGCTCGACAACTCCTGTAGCCTGAGGTTGGCCACCAGCTCCTCGCTCTTGTACGCGATTGGCCGGATGTACAGGTCCTGACGATAACCGCAGTTTTGCAGGAGTTCGATCGTGATGCCGCACAGGTCGTCGGCCGAGTAAGGGATGTCCATAAGCATCATCTTGCAACCCTGGAGAAGACGCAGGTAGTGCTCGCGCATTCGGAAGACGTAGAGCTTGTTCTGCTCTTCGTTCCAGTTGCCGCGAATGCCCTCGAATACGGCAGTTCCATAATGGAGGGCGTGTGTAGTAATGCTTACCTGCGCATCCGCGAGAGGCACAATCTTTCCGCGGAAAAAGGCAAGGGCTTCCGGCATGGTCTTCAATCTCCTACGCTTGAGACTGGCGCACATTATAGTCATGCGGATAAGAGAATGACAACACGGATCCCGGTGACAGCGGGGCGCGAAACATCAAAGGACTGCTTTACAGAACGGTAGAAGTTCACCTAAACTCTAGGTGTTGGGCAGGCGCCCAGAACCGCCATCATGGGGGTGGGATGTGCCAAAAGGCCACAAGCCAAAACGCGAAACCAAGAAGGTTAAGAAGAAGGCCAGCAAGGCTATCTTCTCGACGGCTATGGAAGTTCCCTCGCCTGACGTCCAGGTGGTCAGGAAGCCGCGGAAGCCCAGGGAGGAAGACGAGAGCTCTTAGCTATTCGTCCTCTGCTCCGTCAGCGGCTTCGATCTTTGGCTCCGGGAGCCGACTGACGCAATAGAAGCCGCTCTGGTCCATCAGCCGCTGGATGACCCCTGTTGAGAGGTCTCTTGGGTAGGCGGTGCTGACCCACTTCCCACGGAGAATGCTGCCGACCTGTTCCGCGGTTGCTTCGCCGTTCCCGGCCGCCAACATCACCCTGAAGATCGCTTCTTTCATGGGCGTATCGGGGAGCAGATAGTCCGAGGTCTCGCTACAGTGCTCAACGATTCTCTCAACGTACTGCTTTGGTTTTGACGTCGGAGTCGGCCTTTCATCGTCGGCCTGCCGGCAGCTAAAGCAACGTCTGCCCGCGATGAGGAGAGGAAGCGACCGTTGGTGCGCCTTCTTTTTGTCCAGACCGATAATGTAGCGAGGCGGAGGCCCCGAATCTTCATCCGCCATTTTCGGATCGCCGTTTCTTGCAGTGGTTAGAGACTTCAAAACATTTCCTCCGACCAGTCTAGCATCTGTACATCCACGGCCTCGCCGGCCCGTTTCAACGGCAAGTCCTCTGGGCAGATGGCCAGGCCGTTGGCACGGGCCATCGAACTGAGCAGGTTTGAACTCTGGTCCCCGGTAAGTCGCGCGTGGTAGGTACCGTTCCGCCTGGTAACAACTGCCCGGGCGTAGACCCGCCGACCGTCCGTATTGTAGATGGGCTCGTCAAGCACGGCCTTGATAGTCGGCCTGCGGAAGTCAACCTTCCCTTGCATCTTATAGAGGGCAACTCGGCCGAACTGCTCGAAGGCAACGAGTGCGCTAACCGGATTTCCCGGAAGCCCTAGGTGCGGGACCTGTCGACCATCGGGAGCCCTCAGCACGCCAAACGCCAGGGGTTTTGCCGGTCTCATTCTCACCGACCAGAAGTCGATCCTCCCGCGTTTGGCCAAGACGTCCTTGACCACGTCATAGTCGCCCTTCGAGACGCCTGCGGAAGTTACGAGTATATCAGACTGCAGACCCTGCTGTAGTTTGTCGTTGAGAGAGTCGAGATTGTCCGCGGCGATTCCAAGCATTATAGGGATGCCACCGTATCGCCGTACCGCCGCACCGATACTGTAGCTGTTGCTGTTGTATATTCGGCTATCGTTCGTCTCCTCGCCGGGCTCAATCAACTCGTCGCCGGTTGCGAGTATGGCCACGACCGGCCTCCGAACCACCTTGATCTTGGCCAGGCCGACTGATGCGAGCAGGCCGATCTCGGCTGGTCGCAAAACGGTGCCTCGGCTCAGCACTGGCTCGCCCTTGGCCAGATCCTGGCCGGCTGGGCGAATGTGAGTCCAAGGCTCCGGTCGGTCCAAGATGCCGATCTCGACTACGGGACCTCGATCGGCTCGACGCTCGATCTCATCCGTGTCTTCGAATGGGACCACCGCATCTGCGCCGGGCGGGACCGGAGCACCGGTCATGATGCGCACCGCTGTCCCGGGCTCGACCGGCGTCGATGGGAGCTCTCCGGCCGCCACCGATCCGAAGACCCTTAGCACTATCGGCGATGCTGGTCCGGCCCCATCGAGATCGGCCGTCCGTACGGCGTAGCCGTCCATCGCTGAGTTGTCCAGCGGCGGTATTTTGAGCGGAGATACTACGTCTTCGGCCAATACCCGGCCCACTGCATCTAAGATCGCGGTATCTTCAGGTTCGAGGACACGAACGACGGCAAGAACCCGCTCGAGTGCTTCCTCGACGCTCAGCATAGCCTCGTTTCCGTGTCTGTGGCCGTGTTCGTGCACTAGATTATTCCAAGATTCAGCGAAATGAGTCCGGCCACGCTCGCAAGTGCTACCTGTAAGCGTCACGCCGGTGAGCAACTCGATATATCGTCACGATTCGGGACTCGTCGTCGATCGTATAGAGAATTCGATAGTCACCTACCCTAACTCGCCAACCCTCGCCTTCCTTGCCCTTAAGCATCAATGCTCCTTTGGGGCGCGGGCTGCGCCTAAGCGAGACGAGTTGCCTGTCGACTCTGCGCAGAACTTTCCTTGGATAGATTTCGTAGTTGCTGTTCCGCCCTGCGGGAGACAAGCAACTCATAGTTCAAAGACTACCGTCCTTCCTGAGCTCCTCTCTAAGATCAGTGTAGGCTCTGAATCCGTTGTCTGTCCTCCTGGCCTCGTCCAGAGCCAGGGTGTCTTCCAACTCCTCCATTTTTTCAAGCATGGCCATATAGTCCTTGACGCCCAACAGCACTGCTGTCTTCCGGCCCTGACTATCTACCAGGTACTGCGGTCTCCTTTTGGCCACTTCAGTCCACCTCCTTCGCGGAATCTCTGCGCAGCTCGGCGCCGAGCTGCCGCTGTAGTTGCCGAAGCACGTCTCCCTGGGCGTTGTTGACCTGCTCCGCCGTCAGCGTCCCCCGGTCCGACTGGAACACGACCCTGTAGGCCACGGACTTCTTGCCGGGCGGTAGCTCGTCGCCCGAGTAGACATCAAACGGAACGCTGCGGACGATGAGCTTGTGGCGATCGAGTATCGCCTGCACGGAAGCCGAAGGCACGTCGGCGGGCAGCACCAGCGCCAGGTCTCGGGCGGATTCTGGAAACCGGTTTGGGGGTGCGTAGCGGTTCTGAGTCTCTTCCGACGCCTTCAGCAGGGCCTCAACGTCGATCTCAAACAGGGCAACAGTAGTATCCTCGATGTCGAATCGATCCAGGACGCCGGGGTGCACCTCGCCCACCACGCCCAGATCGATACCCGCGCATGACACGGTGGCGGTCCGACCAGGATGGAGTGCTACGTCTTCGCCCTTCTCGAAGGCTGCCCGCAGGCCAAGCTGGCCGAACACCGCCTCCAGCACGCCCTTGGCATCGTAGAAGTCCATGTCACTCGGCGGCGCCCCCCATGACAGCGGATGCCTCGGTCCGGACATCACGCCGAGCAGGACCTCCCGCTCTTCTGGAAGATCGCGCTCTCTTTCTTCCTCTTTTGGGATGAAAACGTGGCCGATCTCGAAGGTACGGATGCCTTCAGCGTGCGAGGTCCTGAGATTCGACGCAAGTATCGAGAGCGCGTTCGCCCTCAGGCTCGTCCTGAGGTGCGACTGCTCGCTGCTCATAGGGTTGGCGATCTTCAGCGGCTCGGGTCCGCTCTCCAGGGCACCAACCTTGCCGAGTTCTTCGAGGCTAGTGAGCGAGTACGAGATCGTCTCCCGCATTCCGGCTGCGGCCATCAAGTCTCTGACCCGGTCTTTGAGATCGAGCAAGGGCAGAGCAGTCTGGTGTGGAATCGACGTCGAGATCGAGGTGGTCGGGATGCTGTCGTAGCCCGTGATCCGCGCAACCTCTTCTATCAGGTCCTCTTCGATGGCGATGTCGCCAGTATGGCGGAGTCACCTCCAGAGATTTCGCGGCTGCGGTCCCTTCGCCGATCGCGAATCCCAGTGACTTCAGGACCCGGGCCACTTCTGCCATTTCGAGGTCGACCCCCAACACCTTCCGGATTCGCTGTCGCGTGATGGTGACGACCGGCGGCTTCTTCTCGCCGGGGTAGAGGTCCACTATACCCTTGGCGGCCTGCCCTCCCGCCAGCTCCAGGATGAGTTTGGTGGCTCGGCGTAGCGCCAATGGGGCCAGCTCCGACCGGATGCCTCGTTCGAACCTGTAGGAGGCCCCTGTGCTCAACCGAAGAGAGGCTGCGGTGCGCCGCGTGTTGACGGCGTCGAATGCTGCCGACTCCAGCAGGACCGACGTGGTCGCATCCGTCATCTCGCTGCCGGCGCCGCCGATTACGCCCGCGAGCCCGATGGCGTCCGAAGAATCCGCGATGGCGAGCATGGGCGGACTCAGCTCGCGGTCCTCGCCGTCCAGGGTAGCCAGCCTCTCACCGGAGCGAGCCTGCCTTACCACTATCCTGGCGTCCTTGACCTTCTCGAAGTCGAAGGCGTGCAAGGGCTGACCGTACTCCAGCATCACGTAGTTGGTGACATCTACAACATTGTTTATCGGACGCTGATCGGCCTTGATCAGGGCATCCTGGAGCCACCTCGGCGAAGGACCGATCTTGATGCCGGTTACCAGCGAAGCGGTATAGCGGTAGCACAGCTCGGGGTCGGCGATCTCGACCGTGACCTGGTCCTTGATGGGCGGCCCCGATTCCGGATACGAAGCGTCGGGCTCGGTAACTAACTGGCCTGTGAGGGCGGAGGTCTCGTGGGCAATCCCGAGGATGGAGAGGCAGTCCGGCCGATTCGGCGTAACCTCGATATCCAGTATTGCGTCGCCCATGTAGTCGGCCAGGGGAGTTCCGATGGGGGCTTCGTCATCCAGTACCAGAATGCCATCGTGACCCTCTCCCAGGCCCAGCTCAAGCTCGGAGCAGACCATCCCCGACGACTCGACACCTCGGATGTTCGCCTGTCTGAGGGCCTCCACCTTTCCAGACCTGGTGCTGAGCAGGTGGGCGCCTTCATGCGCGAAGGCGATCTTCTGTCCAGCGGCGACGTTGGGCGCTCCGCAGACCACCGTGGCTGTCTCTCCGTTCCCGAGGTCTACGGTTGGCAGCCTGAGCCGGTCTGCATTAGGGTGCGGATCGACCTTCAGGACCAGCCCCACGAGGACCTTTTCGCGGTCCCAGTTCCCGGTCACGGCCACCCCGCCTACCTCGGTCCCGGCCATCGTCAGCTTATGGGCGAGCTCACCGGGCAGCAAGTCGATCGGAACGTAGCGTCGGAGCCAGGACAAAGGGACCTTCATGCTCGTCTCTCAGAGGCAGTGGTCAAAACTGCCTCAGGAAGCGCAGGTCGTTTGCGTAGAAGTGGCGCACGTCATCGATGCCGTGCTTCAGCATCGCTATGCGCTCGACGCCCATACCGAAGGCGAAACCGGTGTAGACGCTGGGGTCGTAACCCACCCCTTCCAGCACTTTAGGGTGGACCATCCCAGCGCCCATGATCTCGATCCATCCAGTCTGGCTGCAGATGCGACATCCATCGCCTCCGCACGCGAAGCAGTCTATAGCCATGTCGACGCCTGGCTCGACAAACGGGAAGTAATCGCAACGGAAGCGGACCCGCCGCTCCTCACCGAATATACGCCGCGCGAACTCGAACAGTGTCCCCTTCAGGTCTGCGAAGGTGATCCCGTCGTCCACGGCCAGCCCCTCGACCTGGTGGAAGTGCCACTCGTGTGTGGCGTCCGTGGCCTCGTAACGGAAGACCTTCCCGGGTATGACCACCCTGATCGGCGGCTGTTGACTCTCCATAATGCGGGCCTGCATAGGCGAAGTGTGCGTGCGCAGCAGTATGGGCTGGTCTCCATTCTCGTCTGTGTAGTCGACCCACAGGGTGTTGAAGCTGTCGCGGGCCGGATGATGCTGCGGGATGTTGAGCATCTCGAAGTTATAGCGGTCCCACTCCACCTCCGGCCCCTCGACCGTCTGGAACCCCATTGAGGAAAAGACGTCGCAGATCTCTCTCATGGTCTGCGTGGTCGGGTGAAGTCCACCTGCCGTTACCGGATAGCCGGGGAGCGTAACGTCGATGGACTCCCGTTCCAGCAGGCCCGAGGCGCCCGCTTGGCTGATGGCCCGCTCCCGGGCCGTCAGTCCCTCTTCCAGGCGTGCCTTTGCAGCTTTGTCTGCGGCTCCGACCTCCCGGCGCAAC
>JAQBTI010000072.1 GCA_027624995.1 Chloroflexota bacterium | reverse complement strand
GTCTGGGGTATGTCCGTCGTGGTAGACCAGCAGATCGGTGCTATTATCATGAAGATCGGCGGTGGCGCATTCTTCATGGTCCTGATAATCGTGGCGTTCTTCAAGTGGTTCAACCAGGAGGAGCGCCGGAACCAAATCGAGGCTACCGATCGAGAGGCCTACGAGGTCT
This sequence comes from Chloroflexota bacterium, assembly GCA_027624995.1. Taxonomy (GTDB): domain Bacteria; phylum Chloroflexota; class Dehalococcoidia; order Lucifugimonadales; family CATQGZ01; genus CATQGZ01. The sequence goes on along the minus strand of JAQBTI010000072.1, from coordinate 9,262 downwards.
GACGCATCAGCCCCGGCCGGGCTTGACTTGTGTAAGTAATCTGAAAACGAGGTCTGAAAATGAAGGAGCCGCTCGGAATCTCAATCCTGTTCCCCCTACTGGCCGTGATTACCATCGTCGTATTCGCTGGCGGATTGGGGATCACGTTCATAGTCCTGGAGTCGGCAGTTCCAGAAGCGTGGGGGGTCATCGGGCTAGGTAGCGCCCTTGTCGTGGGCGTGCCTACGGTCGCTGCATTGCTACAGATGCAGGTGGAGAAGGAATAGGCCGTTCGCAGGAAGGTCGGCCTGGGGTGGTGAACCGGAGTGGTTTTTCCGCGGCACTGGCAGTTCTGTGTACCTCGCTCGCGCTCATTGTGCTCGTCGGATGCGGTGGGACGAAAGAGTTCAAGGGCACGGTCCTGACGTCCGGTGACCACGCACCAGCATTCGAATTGACCAACCAGTTCGGCAACCAGATCCGCCTAGGTGATTATCAAGGAGACCCTGTCCTCCTCACGTTCCTCTACACGAACTGCCCCGATGTCTGCCCGATCACCGCGAGTCAGCTTCGTCAAACGCTAGACTCTCTGGGCGACGACGGCGAACGCGTCCGTGTCGCAGCCCTGAGTCTCGACCCTGAGCGTGATACGATCGACGCGGCTGCCGATTTCTCTGACCGCTGGGAAATGACAGAGGACTGGGATTTTCTAATAGGCGACCGGGAGGTCTTGGAGCCTCTCTGGGGTGCCTACTACCTGGACCCGGTGGTGGTCGAACAGAGTGGTTCAGATGGCTCGGAGCAGGCTAACGGATCGAGCGGCGGGCTCGGGGCCCTGAGAAAGAGTTTTTCAGACCGCTACCTGGTCATCCACTCGAATCCGGTCTATTTGATAGACCGCGCCGGCATCATGCGAGTGGTCTTCACGTCACCGCTGGACCCCGAGGAGATCGCGCATGACGTGAGGCTGCTGCTGAAGTAGACGATCGGAGTTCAAGGCCTAGTGCCCGCCCCGAAAAGGCTCTTCGCCCTAGTGGACTCAGAGTGATAGATCCGGCGAAGCTAGGCTGCTGCCGCTTTGAGCTGTTCTTTAGCCCGATTCACCACTTGAGCAAAGGCTCCGGGGTCCTGGACAGCAAGATCTGCGAGAATCTTTCGGTCAACCTCAGCCTCGGCCAGCTTCAGACCGTGAATCAGTAAGCTGTACGAGATACCGTTGGCGCGGGCGCCCGCATTGATCCTCACGTTCCATTGGCGTCGCCGGTCCCCCTTGCGCTCCTTGCGATGGGCATAGGAGTAGCTGAGAGCATGCAGCATGGACTCGTGGGCCTGGCGAAACAGCCGGTGACGACCGCCCTGATGGCCACTCGTCTGTTTGAGAACCTTGCGGTGGCGGCGTCGCCTTACCCGGCTGATTGATATTCTGGTCATTTCCTCACATCCGTGGCTATCTTATTGATCCACCGGTTCATCGCCCCTGAGACTTGGAGCATGGCGCCCGACCAGTGCGATCAGGTCCGACTGGACGGCTAGCCCCAAAGTACTGGGACAAGCTTGAGCCGACTCCGTTACTTCCCCAAGAGTCGCTTAATCCGAGGCACATCCGCAGGGCTAGCGGTGAGCGTTCCCGAGTACTGGCGTTTGACTCGGGACGGCTTCTTCCGACGCATGTGGCCGGCCTGCCCCTTCATTCTAAGTACCTTGCCCGTTCGGGTGATCCTGAATCGGGCGGCGGCACCCTTGTGTGTCTTAAGCTTTGGCAACCTCTTCAACCTCTTCAATTGCATCTGGGCTGACGGGCGTCTGTACTAACGGAGCCAGGATCATCGACAACCACCTGCCCTCAAAGGACGGCGGCTTTTCGAGAGCCGCACCGTCAACAAAGTCCTCGGCAACCAGTTTAAGAAGGGCCATTCCTATTTCTGGATGTTCCATCTCTCGGCCTCGAAACATCACAGTGACCTTGACCTTGGACCCTTCTCCGAGAAGCCTCTTGACCTGACGCGTCTTGGCCTCTCTATCATGGGACCCGATTCGCGTCTTCATCCGGACCTCACGGAGCTCGTTTGTCGCCTTTGACTTACGGACCTTTCGGGCCTCACGCTCCTTGCGGTCGGCCTCGTATCGGAACCGGCCGTAGTCCATTAGGCGGCACACAGGTGGGGTTGCGGTCGGGGCCACTTCAACGAGGTCAAGTCCTCGTTCCTCGGCGACCTCAAGCGCCTGACGAGTGGGCATCACACCGAGCTGTTCGCTGTTCTCATCGACCAGACGGACCTCGGGGATGCGAATCCTTTGGTTTATTCGATAATCTTTAGGTATTCCTCCACCTCATATAAGCGCCGATTATCCGGAACCAGCTTCCGACTGTGTCCGAATATAGCATACGGACTCACCCCAGGCAATAGGGTGCAAGCCTGTAACACGCCCCAGATCGTTGTTGCTGACTACCGATCTCGCAGCCGATTATCGACGTTCCGCAGCCTCCCTGCTAATTTTTTCTACGATGTCCAGCAGCGGCACTGTTCCCAAGTCTTCTCCCGACCGCATTCGCACGGCGGCGCCCTCGGCCTCGATCTCCCGGTCCCCCACGATAAGCATGTAAGGCACCTTCTGTAACTGGGCGTCCCTGATCCGGGCATTCATACGCTCATTGCGAGTGTCGGCCACGGCGCGAATGCCTGCGGTTTCCATCTCGGCTTGGACCTGAACGGCGTACGCGTGGTGCCTGTCAGCGATCGGTATTATCTGCGCCTGCACGGGAGCAAGCCACGTAGGGAACGCGCCACCGTAATGCTCTATCAGAACTCCCATGAATCGCTCCAGGCTACCCAGCAGCGCACGATGCACCATGTACGGCTGGTGCTCCTGGCCGTCCTCTCCGACGTACCCGAGATCGAATCGCTCGGGCAGATTGAAGTCGAACTGGACCGTCGTGATCTGCCACCGCCTCCCTATCGCATCCTTTATGTGGATGTCGATCTTCGGGCCGTAGAACGCGCCGCCGCCTTCATCGACCTGGAAGTCTAGACCGCGGTCGCTCAACGTCTTGCGCAAGGACTCCGTGGCCAACTCCCAACGCTCGTCGGCGCCGACGGCCTTCTCTGGCTTGGTTGCGAGCATGACCTCGTACTCGTCGAACCCGAAAGCGCTGAGAAGGAAGAATGTCAGGTCCAGAACGCCGTTGACCTCGTCCTCCACCTGATCGGGCCGGCAGAAGATATGGGCGTCGTCTTGCGTCATGCCCCTTACCCTCAAAAGGCCCTGGACCACGCCGCCACGCTCATAGCGGTAGACCGTTCCAAGCTCGCCGATGCGCATGGGCAGGTCGCGGTAGCTGCGACGGGCTGTGTTGTAGTACATCACGTGGAAGGGGCAGTTCATGGGCTTCAGGTAGTACTCCTGCCCGTCCATGTCCATGGGCGCGTACATGTTTTCCTGATAGAAACCCAGATGACCGCTGGTCTCCCAGAGATTGGCGCGGCCAATGTGAGGCGTGTAGATGAGGTCGTAGCCCGCCTTGCGGTGTTCGTCTTTCCAGAAATCCTCGATGATCGACCGAATCCTCGACCCTTTGGGGTGCCAGATGATGAGACCCGGCCCCGTCTGGTCGTGGATTGAAAAGAGGTCCAGGTCTCGACCGAGGATACGGTGGTCGCGCTTCCGGGCTTCCTCGATCCGCTCGAGATGCTCGTCCAGCGCCTCCTGCGTCTCAAACGCCGTGCCATAGATCCTCTGAAGCATCTGGCGCTTCTCGTCACCACGCCAGTACGCGCCTGCGACACTGAGAAGTTTGAAAGCCGGGATCTTGCCGGTGGACTCGACGTGAGGCCCGGCGCACAGGTCCTCGAAGCCTCCGTGGCTGTAGGTCGTGATCGCCTCGTCCTGGGGGATGCCTTCGATGATTTCTAGCTTCAGCGGCTCGTCCGCGTTCAGCTTCAGGGCCTCCTCCCGGCCGTACTCGTGCAGCTCGAAGGGCAGGTCCTGCGCCATGACCTCCTTCATCGAGCCTTCGATCTTCTCCAGTTGGTCGTCGGTGAACGGCTCGGGCACCTGGAAGTCGTAGTAGAAGCCGTCCTCTGTTGGCGGGCCGATGGCCAGCTTGGCTTCGGGAAACATCTTCGTCACGACGTCTGCCATTACGTGGGAAGTCGAATGGCGGATGCGCTTTCTCAGCTCCGCCAGCTCGGAGTCTTGTTTAAGTGTCATTTTCCATTCCTTGCGTTTCGCTATTTTGAGAGAGGGTTCGAAGCAAACAGAAGCCTCCCGCGCCTCAAAGGACGCTCGCGGGAGGCTTCATAGTGAGCCGTCTGTTAATACCGGGACCTACGCGGTTCCCAAGCCTGTCTCCTTTGCCTTATGTCAGATCAATTCTAGCTGCACGCCTTGGCGACGGTCAAGGACGGCTCGCGCGCGAGGAAGCTGTTCCGTTTCGTTCCGTTTTGTTCCATCTCGCTATGGGATTTGGCGGGGCTGTGGCACAGATTGAGCAAGGTGTGGAATGCCAGCGGAACACAAGACGGGCTAGACCCGGGCCGACAAAGAGGGGCAGAGTGGTGCGTGGAACCAGCCCCTACGATGTTTCTGGAGATAACGGCCAGAGTAAATCTGCGTATCTGGATTCATGACTTTAGCGAAAGGATAGCACAAATGTTCGGGTAGGTCAATGTTGCGCATGTGGGCCCAAAGACACCGCCAGTTCTCGTGACCCAGGGGGTGGGTTGCCATCGCACGATCTTGTGATCGGATTCCTTGATTCAGGGCACTAGGTCCTCGCTCAAGATCTAACCGGTTCTTGATAGCGAAGGGCTGCGATCCCCATGGCTGACAGCCAGACCACATAGAGGAGCGTCCCGATAAGCTCCGCAATCGAAGCCAACTCTTTTTACCGCTGACACCGATTCGAGAGCGCCGGGATACCCCGCGAGCACGGAACCTATCAACCCTAGCCATGCAGCCCAGGCGGGCACCGCACGTACACTCAGGCTAACGTAGGCAAGCATGGTTGCCCCGATCCCCCAGAATTGGAGAAGATTGCCGGGATCACAGAGATACATGTCCCGCTGAGCGGCGAGTTCATCACCGGCGAGCAAAGCGGCAAATTGCGGGGCCCCTGCCGTGCAGCCCACGTGGACCAGCAAGGCCGTGTAGTACACGTTGGGTTGGTCTTCAACGGGAAGGCCCAACTCCTGGGCAATATTCAGAGCGAGGTAACACGTGCGCAGGCTGTGGCCCAAGGGTTGACCCCTGCCGAGGTCGCCAGCCAAGCTGAGGACTCCTAGTAATTCAGCCAGGCGCACTCCCTTTTCCAAGGGCCCGGGTTTGGGACTATGTGGGGTCAATCACATTTCCGTGGCGAAGACTGATTCGCCGCATTATGCTTCGCGGCTGACTAGAAATTCAATACTGCAAGAGCGTCGCCGAACCCTCCATGACGGCGACGGGACGACCGCGAGAACGTCACTTCCCGGGACAATGAAAAAGGCCACTCATCCGTCGGCTGGGACTAGAAACCGTAGGGGCACCAGGGCGCGGTCCGCGTCGCGAACATGCTATCGGCCCGGTCGAGTGCTCCTGGCGCTCGCTCCTCGATCTTTCCCGCTCGCGCCAGTGTGCCGAAGCCTACGGCTCCCAGGTAGGTGGCTGCCAGGTCGGCTACGGACAGGACGAGGTCTGCGCTCTTTTTAGAGGGCCGGCATTCGGCGCCGGCGGGGCCGGCCTCCAGCTCGTAGGCGCCATCGTTCCACGGACAGAAGGCATCAGAGACACCGAGCACGAGGCTATCGTCGGCGGCGTACCGGCGTCCCGACAGCGCGGCAGGAAGGTCCACGAGTCGGATCCACACCGCATCGGCCGTCTCGCGTTTCAACTTCCGAGGGTTAGCCAGCATCCACGGCAGCGGATCATCCACGGGACGGGCCATTGCCGTGCTTGAGGTCATCAGGTCTATGTCCAGGGAAAATCGCCACAGGGCTCGATGTGCGTCCGGCGTCGCCGCCATAAGCTGGTGCACCTGAACGGCCCTGTCCTTCGTCCGATAGAAGACATAGCCATCGACGCGGCCATCCTGCTCATACACCACGTGGAAGTAGGCACTCGCGCCGCGCCTTCGGTCTTCCGGGTCCTCCGCAACCCCCTTCCACCTTACACTCGGAGGCTGTATTGCTCCGGACCTATCGATCGTGGCCCGACGGTAGACCTCTGGGTAGACCGCTTCGACATCTTCGGGACTGACGAACCGCGTCCGGCCCTTGCGCTCGAAGGATTGGGCATAGGCCGTGTGCTGCCTCTCGATCGACCAATTTTCGTGAAACGAGCCGGGGCCATAACCGAAGCGTCCGTAGATGATGCTCTCAGACGGCCACAACGCAGCCAGCGGCTCTCCCCGGTCGTGCAAGTCGTTGAGCTGACGGGCCATCATCATTGTCATTATGCCCTGCCTGCGGTGCGTCGGCTGGACGGTGACAGCGTCGACGCAGGCGGTTTTCAGCGATCCCCCAGGCGTCGTCATCTCATGGGCCGTGGAGTGCGCCGTACCGACGATCGAACCGCCGTCGAACACAGCGTGGGTCCTGTCCAGCTCTATGGTCTTTCGGTATCGACCGAGATGCGCCTCGTTGGGGGGTTCGCCGAAACCGACCGACACGGCACTCAACCAAGGAGCGAACTCCTCCTCTGCTATGGGCCTTATATTCAGGTCCAACGTCCTCTCCTATCTTGCGATGGCTACTGGTCGATCACAGACCCATCGAAGTGCAGTCGGGTCTCCACCTCGCGGGGCACCGGCGGGTATTTTTCCAAAGCGTCGTCGGCCAGCTCTATGCCGATTCCGGGGGCGTCTGGTATCACCAGAAATCCGTTCTCGAGCTTGATCTGGCTCTTGACTATCTCGCTCTTCGGAGGCCGTTCCTCGCCGGTGGGATATTCCTGGATGGCGAAGTTGGGGATGCTTGCGGCGATCTGAAGACACGCCGCCGTGCTCACCGGACTCAGCGGGTTGTGAGGCACGACGCCGACGTAATGGGCCTCCGCCAGGGCCGCGATCTTCTTCGTGTGGGTGATGCCGCCTGCCAGGCAGACGTCGGGCCGGACGTACTGGACCGCGCCCCTCTTCAAGAGCATCTCGAACTCGTGGATCGAGTGGAACCTCTCGCCCGTCGATATCGGTATCGAGATGTTATTGGCGACCAGTTCCATCGCATCGAAGTTCTCAGGCAGGACAGGGTCTTCGTAGAACATCGGGTGGTACTTCTCGATGCCCCGAGCAAGTACGATGGCCTCGGCAGGCGTGAGCTGCCGGTGGATCTCGATGCAAAGGTCGACCTCGTCCCCTACTGCCTCACGATAAGCGCCGACCGTGTCGATAGCGTCCTGCATCTTCTGCGCATATGTCTTGAAATACGGAACATCGCGACGCTCGTCCAGGAACGGCGTCAGGTGGCCGACCGCAGTGAAACCCTGGGCCTTGGCGTCCCTGACACCCTGGAGCAGCTCCTCTTTGGTCTCGCCGAAGACGTGGTAGTAGACCCTTGCCTTGTCGCGTGTCTTGCCGTCAAGGAGCTGGTAGACCGGCACGCCGAAATGCTTCCCCGCGATGTCCTAGAGCGCGATGTCGATGGCGCTTATGGCGCCCATGATGGCCGCTCCACGGAAGTGGCTGAATCGGTACATGTACTGCCAGTGGTGCTCGATCCGCTGCGGGTCTTTTCCTACAAGATAGCGGCCGAACTTCTCAACCGCGGCTGCTGAAGCCTCGAGGTATCCCCATGCACCCGACTCACCGATGCCGACCAGTCCTGAGTCGGTTGTCACCCTGACGAACAGATACCGGTCGATAAGCAACGGCTCGACGGATATTACTTTCATGACTTCCTCTCTGCAGTGTGCCGGGCGCTAGAACCGGACTGCCTCGCGACCGAGTACCATCACACTAGTCGCGACGATCACCGCGATCACCAAATGTCTGAATGCATTCTCATTCAGTCGATGTACTAGTAAGGTAGATATCCAGTACCCGATGAGCACGGGGACGGACACCACCATGACTAGCGTAACGCGCTCAGCCGTGAACAGTCCCGCAACCGCGTACCCGGTTACCCCAACAGCCAAGACAAGAAGGAAATAGTACGCCGTCGACGCTCTCAACTCCTGCCTGAGTGTGCCCTTCGCCAGGAGGAATAGCACCAGCAGCGGACCGCCGATGCCGAGCGTGACGAGTATGACCCCAACCGCGAATCCGATCGCAGGTCCAACTATTCGTGGCTTCGGGAACGGACGCTGGATGTTCAGGATAGCGACCACCGCCAGGAGGAGAATCAGCATCGCGATGCTGATTCTCAGCACGCTCGCGTCGGCCGAGCTGAGGAAGTAGACACCAAAGGGCACAGCGGCAACACCGGCTAGGCCTATCGGGGTCATCTCGCGTACCGGCAACGAGCTTCTCGTATGGAAGAGGACCAGCGCGTACGTCACCAACGCGAGCGTGTTCATGGTCAGGACGACCGTCTCAGGCTCGATGACGAGTAGCATTACCGGCACGGAGGTCAAGCCCATGCCGAAGCCAGCCGTGCCCAGGACGACGGCCCCAACGAGCAGACTCGCGGAGGCCACCGCCAACTCCTGCCAGGCCAAGAATTCCATCAGATCCTGGAGAGGTCAGACGACACGGGGCGGTCTATGGCCATGGGAATGGGGCTCCTGGGGACCGGTGCGGGGGCAACCGGCGAAGTATACCATAGGGCCTCGCTGCCTCCAGAATAGAGCCCAAAGGAGAAACAGCCATGCCTATCGTCGACCACGCAGAACTCCGTGAAACGCCGTGGAGGCCCAACTATCGCAAGTGGGATATCAGTGCACGGGGCGACGGCACGACAAGCAGCAATCTCTCGATCAGCGTGGCGGGGCCCGGGGCGGGAGCGCCGCTCCACAAACACGAGTCCGACGAGCTCATCGTGATCCTGGATGGCGAGCTTGACGTGCGGCTTGGCGACGACGTCACAAGGGTCGGACGCGACCACACCTTGGTCATCCCGCCCAACGTGCCCCACGGATTCACCGTCGCCGGCGAAAGAGATGCCCGAATGCTGACGTTCTTCCCCGTCAGCGACCCCTTCGATCACACGACGTTTCTGGAGGGCGGCCCGCCAATTGGCACTTTCAAGTTCATCGGCTCGGGCAAACCTGAGCCCAGTGACTTGGATCCAATATCCGAGCCACATGACGGGGCTCTGGCTGAAGACTTCGGCCACTGACCCAGAAAAGCAAGAAGCCCCGGAAACTTCCG
>JAQBTI010000071.1 GCA_027624995.1 Chloroflexota bacterium | reverse complement strand
GGTCAGGCGGATGACTCTCCTGTCTGCTGATCGCGACGGCCTGCCGGACCAAATCCCGGAGCTCGAAGCCAAGTTCTCGGCTGTGGCCCTTGACTGGGAGTCAGGAGCAATCGCCTGGGTGGCCGCGAGGAACAACACCCGATGTCTCATCCTCCGGACAGTCACGGACGTGATCAGCCAGAGTGGCGATGAAGCCTACGATGGCACAGGAGAACACTTCGCCAGAGAAGCGGCAAAGGCCATGAACGGCCTGATCAGCATGTTGCCGGCTTGGCTCTCATGCGCCAAGCCAAGTGTGCTGTCGGTCTGATACAACGAGAGCCCTTGAGACCGGGTACCCCATGAACACGTCTGGCGCCAGCAGCGCGAACCTTCCGGCTGAGATGACGGACGCGAAGTTGGCCGGTCGGCCCCTCCCTGAGTGGCGCCCTGCTCTCGAGGCGATCCGCTCTGCCGCTGGCCTGCCCACCGGAACATGGTGGCGATTCCATCATAGCCAATCCTTTGGTTTGAACAACTACGTCGTCAAGCTGCGGCCACACCGGGATCGGCCCTGTGTCGAGCGTGAGGAGATCGCTTTGGGGATGGTATCAGCATGGGCGCTGCCGACACCGCAGGTAGTCGACAGTGGCGATCTGGATGGCTGGCGCTACCTCGTGACGACCCGCCTCGATGGTGAAGAACTCGCGCCCTGGCGAGGCCAAGGTATGTGGCACTTGCTGACCACCGCCGAACGTGGCCTGCTTTGCGGCCAGATCGTCGAGGCTGCAGCACAGCTACATGAGCACGATGTCGATAGATCAGTTGCCGGCTTCGGCAATCGCCGAGACCAGTGGGAGGCCCCCCTCTCGGCAAGCGTAGAGCGCCAGCGAGGTTACCTGCCACCCGCACTGATCGACGACATGGAGCGGTTCCTGGAGTCGGTTCCCAGCCCAGACGACCACGACGTTCTCCTGCACGGTGACTTGCGTCCTGGCAACATGATGGCCCGGCTCATCGATTTTGAGGACAGCCTCGCCGGTCCAGGAGAATGGGACTTCATCGCAGTAGCTCGACACTGCAGCCAGGGCAATGGACAGTTCTTTGGGGACTTCCTCAGGGGATACGGCGGCTTCTATCCTGGCGACTGCGATGCACTGAAGGCTCAACTACTGGCGGTGCTGCTCCGCTGGGACCGCCTCCAACGGCACGATGCCGATTTCCCTATGATGAAGTTCGCCAGAAGCTGGGAGGAACTGGCCGAGTGCCTCTTCGCGATCACCTGATGTCTAAGTCGTCGGATTGAAACTCCGAGAGCGGGGAGCGCATTCTTGCCCGCCATTGATAATGAGCAGCACGAAGAGGAGTGCAGAATGAGCCACCAGCACACAGTTCGAGTTACCGGCGTCCTGTTCCATGAGGGGAGGATCCTCCTTGTCCAGCAACAATCGGTCGACGAGAGGCGGTGGTCACTACCTGGCCGGCAAGCTGGAGCCTGGCGAAACCATCGCCGAGGGGATGGTCCGTGAGATGCACGAGGAGACTGGCCTGGATGTCGAAATCGTCAAGCAACTCTACGTCTGCGACAAACCGGAGGATTGCATCATCCACATAACATTCCTCCTCGAAACCGACTCCATAGACGCCCTCAGACTGCCTACCAATGAGCTTGAGACGACCCCTATCACCGATGTCGCGTTCGTCGCACCTGAGGATCTGCCCGCGTACGGGTTCAGTACGGAGTGGGCAGACAACGTGACTCGAGGCTTCCCTGACACCCCCCGCTACGCTGGACTCAAGGCGAACGTGGGGCTGTAGTTCCGGGAAGGTGCCATCGTGTACCGAATCCGACAACACATGAGACTACATCACCAGTTCGCCTCGATGACTCAGGACGGCTTCTCTGAGCGCCGTCACAAGATGCGATATAGCGGAATCACTTCGTTCTGCCTCCTGAACCGAGACCTCTGCCTCGCGGACCAGGATTCGGAACGCCAGCGGCGCCAGAGCCTCTGAATCTCGCACCCGAACCGCAGGCAGTACGAACCGTTCCTCCTGTTCCAACCTGCCTCTCAAGGCGCTGATGCCAGTCATCAGGTTTGGTGCGTCCTTCTGGATCAGGGGCACGAATTCACTGCCAACTTCAACTCGGATTGTATCCATCTTCACAACTCCTTCGTTAAGGGTGATCAGGCGTAGCAGGAGTGCCTTCATGTCTGTGGCCGCTGATTGGGCGAGGACGGCTCTGAAACGGGTTCGGGCTCTGTGCAGCCGGCCTTCGACCGTGGTGACGGGGACATCGAGTACGTCGGCGATCTGGGGAGCTGTCAGCCCATCCACGTAGTGGAGCCGAGCGGCGAGGGCAACGCCGTCGGAGAGAAGGTCCAGCAAATCGACAACGGCCTGCCTGCCCTCGCGACGAAGCACCGACGCTTCCTGATCCGGCATCTGTCCAATGCCGTCGCCGGACTCAGTGACGAGCTCCTCTCGACTGGAGTTTCGGTACCAGGCCCGACACCGGTTCCTGGCGATGGTCCTCAACCAGCCAGCGAACGCAGCGGGGTCCTTGAGCTCTCCGATCCGCGCCATCGCCTGCATGAGGATCTCTTGCGCAAGGTCTTCCGCATCGGCCAGGTTGCGGGTCCAGCTGTAGGCCAGGGACAGCACCACAGTCTGATACTTGCGTGCCAAGGCATCTGCTGCCGCGCGATCCCCCACCGCCGCGCTGACCACTTGCTTCTCGTCCGACACCACCACTCCTTGAGGTCTTCGTTCAATTCCTCTATAGGATGCATCAACGAAGCATTTCCTTACGCCTCAACAAAGAAAACCCCGCCGGCTCTGAGGTCGGCGGGGCGTTCTGTCATCGGACTCCTCATCCGACAGCAGCTATCGCGGCAGCGGGATCATCACGGCCTTGAGTCTCCCCCAGAGGATACCCCCGACGAGTGTCCCGCGTCGCAGGTCCTCGAGATCCGCTTCGGCCTCCTCGAGCAGTCGGGTCCTCGTGCACAGACCGGTCGCGGGGAGTCGCTCATCCTCCGTCCTGTATCCGTGCGCATAAACGAGATACTCCCCTCCGACATCAAAGGGATACCCGCACCGTGCACCGTCACTCGCGGTCACGATGGCGATCTCTCTTACCTCAGGGCCAGTCCACGTCTCCGATACGGACAGTGTGATCTTCCAGAAAAGACCGTCGTTTGCGGTGTCCCAATCCTCGACGTCCATGACAGTCCCGGAGAAGACAGCCACCGATTGTTCCAGTGCTTCATGAGGCGGAGGTGGAGGTTCACATGAGCAAGCCTGCGACTTGCCCGCAGTGCAGATGAATAGCACAGAGACAACGGTGCCGACCAGTCTCACGAACACTTCTCCTTTACCTGCCCACGAAGTAGCAGTCCGCGTGCAACCCGGACTCGTCGAGGATCAGTTCCGCAACGTCACGCAGATCGGCCTCCGGCATGTGCCGGGCCCTCTCTGGCAAGCCGGCGATAGCCTCCTTGCCAACGAACACAGGCAGTCCCACCGCGTTGAGCAGAGGCACATCACCTGCCGAATCCCCCACCGCTGCCACCTCGGCCGGCGACCGGTCAGCCGCCTCCATTTTCTCCACGAGCCACTCTGCCTTGCTCTCCGCCCAGACGTGGCGGATGTCACCGTCGGCACGCAACAACGTTCCCAGCCAGGATCCCACCCTAAGCTCTCGCGCAAACCGCTCCACAGCGAAATCCCAGGTCAGGGAGGCGATGGTGATCTCAACGCCAGCCTCGATCAGAGATGCGCACGCCTCCTGTGCACCGGGAGACAGGCGTGCCTGGGAAGCGATCTCCTGAAGCTCGGCCACGTTGCGATCGCCATACCAACCGACCATCTCCTCTCGTGCCCGGGCGATCTCGTCTCGAGTCTTCACCGTCGCCTCAAGCGCCCGCATGCGTTCCAGGAGCCCGAGACGGCGTGCGATCACCTCACAGACCGTGTCGCCACGCAGAAGTGTCCCGTCCAGGTCAAAAGCTACGAGGCGGATCCTGCTCATTGGTTGTCGTTGTCTGAATCCGGCAGCAGGATACCTACTCCGACTTGCCTACGCGGAATGAGATCGAGCCGTCAGGGTTCTGCACGATCGCCGCATTCTTTCCACGGATCTGAGCCGCTCCCCTCGCCTTGATCGCTGTCGTGTCGGTTCGACTCTCGCTGTCGAACCCGAAGCGAAACTCCCCATCCTTCCCCGCTGCGAGCGTGATCGACTCAGGCGCATACAACTGGGAGTTCCGGATGGCGAGCAGGCCACGCTCCGCCAGCATCTCGATCACCGATCCTGCCTCGACCTCTACTCCCTCAACGGAGAGGAAGTTCTCAAACTGATCCTGAAATTCCTTGAGATCACTGGACTTACGCGTCCGAAGGTAGTTCCTGAAGAACTCGAAAAACGCGCTTGCTGAGACAGAGATACCGAAGCCCTGCAGGGCTTCGAGAATGGGTGTTAGGTCCATCTTCGGCTCCTCGAATATGTCTTCGGTTGCATAGTCCGCACGCACTATACGCTGGCTGGGTAAACACAGGCAAGTGAGTATCGACTGCGACATCCTATGAAATCCGATCGTGCCCTCAGGGTCCGTAAATCTTGTAGTCTAAGTGTCTCACTCAATATTGGCAGAGAGGGAACACCGACCGCCGTATGAGGGCCTTCGAGAAGCTCGTGGACAAGATCACCGGCCACGTGGGGCATCGCCCCACGGACGAAGATCTTCGGCGTCTGGGGCGCGAGGGGCTGATGGGGCTTCAGACGAACAAGGCGGAGAGGAACGTCGCGGGCATCATGGCTAGGAGGCTCGAGGGAGGGGACCGATGACCCCACCAAGTGGACGAGGCGACAGCGCCGGCAAACTCGGTCGCTCCTTCACCTGAACGGCCTACCTTGCACTCGCGGAGTTCGGTCCTCCGACCCGTATGCCTCCCTGATCGGCCCGCTGGCCCCACTCTCCACCACTGTATGCGGTCTTGTAGACCGCAGGCAGTGCAAAGCAAATCGGTGAACCGTAGGTGATGGTCTCGGTTCTTGCCACGATGCACCTTTCCACTCTACGATACATGTGCATGCCAGTTCTTCAGCGGTGGGCCACACAACAGTGCCGGGACTGCCCTTAGATTCGGTGGTATGTTGATAATTCCTCGTAAGAAGGAGGCGCTACAATGCTTGCGCACGTTGTCATCCTCATTCTGGCATCGGCATGGCACGTCTACGGTGAGAGGCAGGCCACAACAAGAGACGGCCAAGAGGTCCTCCTGAGCGAGGACGGCACCTGGCGGGCGCGTACAGCACTACTCCAGGACCCGCCCTACGATTTTCGACGAGTTAGGTGGGGCATGTCCTCCCGCGAGGTCGCCCAGTCCGAATCACTCGAGGCTTTGGGCCCCGAGGACCGGGTCAGCGGAAAGATCGGCGGTCTGACCGTGCACGTGGGTCATGTGTTTCATTCCGACGAGCTCGTCGGCACAGTCTGCAGATTAGCGGACCCACATGATGAGAACAGCGACTTCTCCGCAGACTTTGACAGCCTGAAAGCTGCGCTGTCACGGCAGTATGGCCTGCCCGACAAAGACACAGCCAATTGGTGGAACGATCAGTTCAGTGACTATCCACAGTTCTATGGGACTGCGATCAGCCTCGGGCATCTTGAATACAACGTTCAGTGGGAGACAGAGCGAACGGTCGTTTCCCTTGTGATGAGGGGGCAGACACACATGGTCCGCAGGGAGATCTCGCCACAGATGACAAGATTCCAGCCTGAATACCGTCGAGAGATCGTGCTAGACGTTCTTTACGAGGACAGCCGTTCGAGCGCACGGAAGGCATTCCGCGATCTGGTGTACAACTGGCCTTGAACCGACCGACACCGGCGATGTGCACGGTCTTCCAGACCGCATGCAACATGGTGAGCAAATGCTGAAACTCCTGACTCTCGCTCTCGCGGTCACCATCGCCTCAGGTCGGGCGCACGGCGAACCCACTTGGCTGCTTGCCGATGGCTGCGCCGGCTCGGTCTGCCTCCGGATGGAGGTAGACAAGCTCCTGAGAGCATTCCCGTCGGAGCAAACGCGGCTGGTGGATTTGCAGTTAGAAGGCCACTTCGCCCCCGCGATCGAGGTCTTCCTCGATTCGTCACGAACGCCCTCGATTACCGCTGAGATCTTCACCGTCAGCCAGGGCTGGAATATCCGGCGGATGCGCGTGCACGATCCACGGTTCCGGACTTCGTCCGGCGTCGGCGTTGGATCCTCTTTTGGTGAACTCAGTGGCACCCACGAGATCGGCTGGAGTGGCCTTGGCGAGGGAGATGCGGTGGCGACGGTCCCCTCGCTGGGGATGTCGTTCATCCTCGACCAGAACGCCAGTCGCGCCGCGGCACGAGGCGCCCCGTTGCCCGCTGGCGCAAAGGTGGTCGGCATCCTCGTGGTCAGGTAGTTTGGCCTGCGTTCGGTTCATGAGACCGAATGCAGTCCTCCTCCCGCGAGCCCGTTGGTGACTCCTGACCCCAACCCTCTGAAGCCCGCCCGGACAAGGGAACTCATCACGGTCCTCGGCAACTGGGAGCTGCCGGAGATCCATGAGGTCGTCCCGCGATTTGGGGCTCACGTCTTCCGTGTCTCCACGGTTGGATCGAATCTCATCCTCAAGGATCTGGGAGAGAAGGAGCCGGACGTGGCGAGGCTTGAGTTCCTCTGCGAGGTCCTCGAGCACGTCGACGCCTCAGGACTCGCTGTCTCGAACCCTCTCAGGACTCGCGACGGGCAACCCTGCTTTCGGAGTGGCGGCCGCACCTACCAGGTGTATCGTCAGATCGACGCCGACCCGTACCCACAGGACCCCGTAGAGCGAAAGAGCCTCTTCTCCGACGTGGGGCAATCGATCGCCCAGCTCCACGAGAGCCTTGCCGCCTACCGCGACCCAGGCCTGTCCGAGCGCACCTGGCGGGAGGATCATGTCCCCGCTTACGACGGCTGGGTCGAGAGACTTACTCGGGACCTGTCAGGGACTGAGAGGAGCGTCGTATCCGAAGTCGCCCGTGTGCGTGGAGCCGAGACCAAGCTCCGGATGGCTCGGCCCGGCGAGCAGCTGATTCACCGCGACCTGCATCCGGGAAACGTCCTCGTCCGCCAGAATCGAGTCGTTGGGTTCATCGACTGCGACCACCTGTCCATCGGCCAGTCCGTGTTTGATCTGGCCTACTACGCTGCCAACCTTCTGAAGGCGCAGGTCGACGACGCGGAACGGCCGCTGCCATGGCTCGAGGAAGCGAGTGCCTTGGTTTCGGGCTACAGGGAGCAGCGACCGTTCTCCGAGGACGAGATGGAGGCATTCCCGCACGCCCTCCTGTGCTACCACCTGCTGTTGGCCACCTGGTTCCTGACGATGGATCAGGAGGACGCCATGCACAGGGAGATCCGCTGCCTTCGATGGCTGCACGTGAACTTCGACAGCGCGCGGAACATCGCCTTCGGTGCAGACTGAGCCTGCACACGGTTTGATGGACCGCATGCAGAACACAGAGGAGGCCAGAGCCTGAGCCCTCGCCTCAGATTGAGCCCCCCCACGTTGTCACAGGCGCCGGAAGCCGATGTAAAGAACGACTGGACGGCCGGAGTGCCCAAGTTGAACCCGCTCTGGAACGCTCATCGCCTTCTGGGGCGGGTTCTTCTTACTTGGGATGAGCAAATGCTGTCGGATTGGACATCCCCACACAGCGCGAGTATATCGCACCGTCCGCCTCGGGCCTCGGCACCGATGGCGATGGCGCAACGGTAGCGGGCAACAAGGGATCTTCGGGCGAAGACGGGGCCCGGGGTGGCAGATCGGGGGCTGGTTGGTCTAACTACCCTCTATACCTGTCCCGCAGCATCGTTTCGAGAACCGGAGATAAACCAGGGATGGCAAGAATCATTCTCAGCTTCCTGTGGACCCTGATCATCGCCGGCATGACGGCCTGCGGATCGGAACCGTCAAACCCGACCCGCGACACGGTCATGGTGCCCATGCGCGATGGCACGGGCCTGGCGACTGATCTCTACTTCCCCGGAAGCGGCAGCCCGCCCTATCCCCTGGTGCTGATCCGCACACCCTACAACAAGGAGTGGATGCCCGGCTACGGCCAGTACTACGCCCAGGCAGGATTCGCCGTCGCCCTCCAGGATGTGCGAGGCCGCTGGGCGTCGGAGGGGGAGTGGGTTCCCTTCGTTCACGAAGCAGAGGACGGTTACGATGCAATCGAGTGGCTCGCCTCCCAGGAATGGTGCACGGGAAAGGTGGGGATGGTGGGTGGCTCGTACTCCGGCACGGCCCAGTTCGCGGCGGCGATCCTGAAGCCACCGCATCTGGTCACGATCGTGCCCAACGTCGCCGCCGCCATGCCCGATGCCAACATCCCGCGGGATGGGGGCGTCCTGGCCCTCGGTTGGGCACTGCGATGGGCGGACATCATAGAAACTGCCCGCACCGGTCACGACCTGCAGGCCAAGGTGCAGCACAGCATTCAAGCCGATTGGACCGGGCCCCTGTCGGGACTGCCCGTTATTGACCTCGACCGGACCATCGTCGGTCGGGAGGTATCCTACTTCCGCGACTGGGTAACGCACGAGCCCGGTGACGACTACTGGGATTCGGTGGAATTCCTCGAAGGGCTGGAGCAGGTAGACATTCCCGTCTTCCTGCAGAGCGGCTGGTTCGATCCCGGTACGCGAGGCACCCGCCTCGCCTTCGAGCACTTGATTCGCGGTGGTAACCGTCACGTGCGGATGATCCTCGGACCCTGGGCGCACGGCGACCGGGGACGCCGCGATCTGAACGGTATCGATATGGGGGCAGAAGCCGAGCGCGATCTGATGAGCGAGTATCGCAAGTGGCTCGAATTCTTCCTCATGACCGACGCGCATGACGTTGCGGACGAGCCCGGAGTCGAGCTGTATGTGATGGGGCGGAATCGTTGGATCAGTGGCCCCGAGTATCCACCCGCGGCGGTGCAGATTCGCCCCCTCTTCCTGGCGGGCGCACCGGGCTCGGAGGCACCCGGCAAACTCGCTTGGCACCGTCCGACCCTGGCAGACGCTGCCGATGTCTTCACCTACGATCCCTCCAAACCCACCCCCTCCTTCCACGCAGCGATCAAGCGGGGCGCGCTCGACGAGTACCGGGCGCGTGTCGATGCGGGCAATGATGTCCTCATCTACGAGTCGTCTCCTGTCGACGAGCCGTTCGACGTTGTGGGGCCGATCAAGATGAAGCTGCACGCCTCATCCTCGGCAAAGGACACGGACTTCACCGTCACCCTTTACGGACTGACCCCCAAGGGTGAGGCCCGTGTCCTGGGACTCACCTTCGGCATCCTTCGCGCCCGTTACCGAGACTCGCTGACGCGTCCATCGCTGATGGATCCGGGCACGGTTTATCCTTTCACCG